>PHDE01000269.1 GCA_002842505.1 Bacteroidetes bacterium HGW-Bacteroidetes-3
AACAGAAGCATACTTTTAAATCATTAGCATATTTGTTATTATCCGCGTTGCAAACGCTATGTTTTTATATGCTAATTTAAATAGGTACTCGTCGCAGACAAACACCAGAGGGTTTTTTTCTCTATTTTTTTTCCCGGGCAACATTTAGCTTTTTAGTAGACTCTAAAGTTGGGGAACTATACAAAGCAGGCAACTGTATTTTTAAATTCAGAAGGTTAAAATATATTGTTTAAATCTTGTCTTCCTATTATTGCCATTATTTCAACAATGTCATTATTTATTTTGTAGTAAATACTATCTGATCCACACACACAACGTCTATATCCTTTTTTTATAAAATCAACCGATTCGAATGATAAAGGTCGTTGAGCAATAATCTCAAAGTATTTAAAAAATGAATCAAAATATTTGTCTGCTTGGTCAATTCCAAATTTTTTTACACCGTAATGATGAATCCGTATTAAATCTTCTTTAGCAGCATTACTCAACTTATATTTAACCATTAAGTAGTGACTTTGATTGTTTTAATATTTGTTCTTTACTGTCATTCGTAAATCCACTATTTTCAGCTTGCTCTATTTTAGTTCTAATCCAGTCAATCTGAATTTCCTGTTTTCTAGCTTGTCTAATTAAATCATTAACAAGTTCACTTTTACTAGCATATTCTTTATTTTCAACTTGAGTTTTTAACCATTCATCATTTGGATTTGTGAATGAAATACTTTGTCTTGCCATAATTTCTATTTTTTGATGTAAATTTACACCATAAATACATCATTTGCAAACGATATTTTGGTTTTCGAATTTTTCTATATAGTTTTGAGTCGAAAGTTTCAAAGTTGAAAGTTAGAAAGTTGTTGGTATTGCGCTGTTTCTTTTCTCTATTCTTTTTTCCCGGGCAACATTTAGCTTTTTAGTAGACTCTAAAGTTGGGGAACTTTACAAAGCAGGCAACTGTATTTTTAAATTCAGAAGGTTAAAATATATTGTTTAAATCTTGTCTTCCTATTATTGCCATTTAAAGTAAG
>PHDE01000155.1 GCA_002842505.1 Bacteroidetes bacterium HGW-Bacteroidetes-3
CATTGTTTGCCGTTGTGCCTTTCGGAATTATGCTAATTATTGAAGATTACGGCACAACAACTGCCTTGGTTTGGATGGTTTTAATGGTTGTTTTTACCTTAATCATCAATTTTTTAAACATTATTATTGAATCAAGGTCGGCTGAAACGGAACTTTCGTTTTTGCCAGTTGTGCTTATCGCTTCCGGATTGTTCGCCTTAAATTATTTTGAAATAGTCTCTTTTTCAACTTTATTGGCAAACGGCATTAACGCCATTGATGCAAATCCGATTTTAATTTTAATTCCGCTGGCAATTTTGGGCGTTGTTTATTATCTTAACTATACATTTTTAATGAAAAAATTGTATGTGGATGGTTCTCTAAAAGCAAAAACACAAACCGCTTCAACAAGCGATTTGACTTGGACACGAAGGTTTGGGACAATCGCGCCGTTTTTACAGCTGGATTTGAAATTATTATGGCGAAACAAACGGCCTCGTTCTTCCATTTTTATTCTGATTATTGGTTTGGCTTATGGCTTGTTTTTTTATCCAAATCCTGTATATCAAGGTTTAGAATGGCTGTATGTTTTTGTAGGAATTTTTGTTACCGGAATATTTATCATCAACTTCGGACAGTTTATTCCGGCTTGGGACAGCGGTTATTATAAATTGTTGATGAGCCAAAATATCAAGTACAAAGAATACCTGAATTCTAAATATACGCTGATGGTGATGAGCTCTATTATTATGTTTGTGCTCAGCATTCCTTATGTTTATTTTGGATGGAAAATTTTGTTGGTGCATTTTGCAGCAATGGTTTACAATGTGGGCGTGAATACCTACATTATTCTTTTGGCGGGTTCTTTTAACCGGAAGAAAATAGATTTAACCCAACGCGCAGCTTTTAATTATCAGGGAACCGGAGCCGTGCAATGGCTGGTTGGTTTTCCTTTATTGTTTGTGCCGGTTGGATTCTTTTTTGCGCCTTACAAATTTATTGGTTTTGAAGCTGGCGTGGCAACCTTAATTATTTTGGGCGCCATTGGCATTGTATTCCATCAAAAATTGATGCGTTTTATTGTCACAAAGTATCTAAATTCAAAATACAAAATGATTAGCGCTTTTGAGCAGGAAAATTAAAATATAGATTCTTCCTTCAAGAATCCGTACGGACAGGTCGCGACCTGTCCCGCGAAATATGACTCAAGCAAATAAACAATTAAACAACTCAACGATTAAACATATAATAATGATAAAATCATCAGAACTTTCAAAAAAATACGGAGGAATAACCGTTTTAAATATTCCATCTTTAGAAATTCCAAAAGGACAGGCGTTTGGGTTGGTGGGCAATAACGGCGCAGGAAAAACAACTTTTTTTAATTTGGTATTGGATCTTATCAGTCCAACAACGGGAAATGTCATAAACAATCAAATTCAGGTGAATAAAAGTGAAGACTGGAAACCTTTTACTTCAGCTTTTATTGATGAAAGTTTTTTGATTGGTTATTTAACGCCCGAAGAATATTTTTACTTTATTGGCGAACTTCGCGGAATGAACAAGGCTGATATTGATTCATTTTTAAGTCAGTTTGATGAAATTTTCAATGACGAAATTCTGAAAAGGAAAAAATATTTGAGGGATTTATCCAAAGGAAACCAGAAGAAAGTGGGCATTGTTGCCGCTTTGATTGGAAAACCGGAAGTGATTGTTTTGGACGAGCCATTTGCCAATTTAGATCCAACAACACAAATAAGGTTGAAAAAATTATTGAAGGAATTGACCGTTAATAGCAATGCAACGCTGCTAATATCGAGCCACGATTTGGGCCACGTTACCGAAGTTTGCGACAGAATTGTGGTGCTCGAAAAAGGGGAAATTGTTAAAGATTTAATTACTTCAGAAGAAACATTGCAAGAGCTGGAAACGTATTTTTCGGTGTAATTAAAATAAATGCATAGATTTTTGTATTTTTACAATCCTTATTGCAATAATTAACGAGTGTAATAAGTTAATGGGTTAGTGAAAAAGGCTGAATTTTAATTGGAACCTCTTTTTGCGTTAAGGATTATAGTGAAAATCCTTTTTTTGGATTTTTTTCCAAAAAAAGATTACTTCACCAAGTTTTTATTTTTGTTGGAGTTCAGTGAACCATGTTTGAAACGGAAAGCGCGACCCTTGTGGTAACGCCAAAACAGTGATTATTTTATTTTGCTGTTTAAATTTAAGTTTAGAAGTAAAAAAACAATTTCTTTTGAAAAATAGTTTTAAAATAATTGCAGGCTTTTTAATGGCGCTTTTTGTGGTTAATTGCTCCACTAAAAAAGACGCTTTTTTAAACAGAAGTTACCATTCGGTGACCACAAAATACAATGTGCTTTATAACGGAAACGAAGCTTTGCGCATTGGTTTGGCCCAATTAAATGCCAATTATGAAGACAATTATTGGGAGCGTTTGCCCATTGAGCCTTTAAAAGTTGATGAGTTGGCGATGCCCGGAATGCAGGCTGATCCCGACAGTTCGCCGCAAGAATTTGAAAAAGCGGAAGAAAAAGCGGTAAAAGCCATCCAAAAACATTCTATGTTAATTGCCCGCCAAGAACGCAATAATCAAATTGATGATGCTTATTTGTTGCTGGGGAAATCGCGCTATTATTCACAAAGATTTGTTCCGGCTTTGGAAGCATTCAACTTTGTGTTGTTAAATTATCCGCAAGCAAATTTAATAAACGAAACTAAAATTTGGCAGGCGAAAACACAAGTCCGGCTTCAAAATGAAGAGCAGGCGATTAAAAACCTGAATAATTTATTAAAAAATAAATCGTTAAAAAGTGACATAAAAGAAAGTGCGCATACCGTAATTGCAATGGCTTACCTTAATTTAGACAGTTTGCAGCTTGTTATAAATCATTTAAACAAAGCTGTAAAAACAGACAACAACAAAGAACAAACTGCCAGAAATTTGTTTATACTCGGGCAACTTTATAGCGAAAAAGGGCGGAAAGATTCTTCAAACATCGCCTTTCAAAAAGTGATCGATTTTAAAAAAGCGCCTTATAAATACAAAATTCATGCGCAATTGGAAAAGGCCAAAAACGCGACCAATAAATTGGATGCCGCATCAACCTTGGCGGTTCTTAAAAAATTGGCAAAAGATAGAGATAACAGGCCATTTTTAGATGAATTGTATTACAGAATTGGAATGATTGAGCAAGAAAACAATAAAGACATTGCCATTGAGTATTTTAAAAAATCGCTTCAATCGAACTCCAAAAGAAATCTTCAAAAGGAACTTTCCTACGAAGCGCTTGGAAATTTGCATTTTGATAAAGCCGAATTTATGGTTGCCGGCGCGTATTACGACAGTATTTTAAACATCACAAAAAGCGAAAACACAAAACGTGTGCGTCGTTTGGTGCGAAACCGAAATAATTTAAATGAAATTATTTTATATGAAAACAGCTCAAAAATCAACGATAGCGTTTTAACCGTTGTTGCGATGGGTGAAGAAGGACGAATTGCATTTTTTAACGCCCATATTGAAAAGTTAAAAGCTGAAGAAGCAAAAAAATCGGCTAAAAAATCGGCTAAAACTGGTTTGTCCAATCCAAATTTCAGCAAAGCGGAAACTGGCGAAAATTCAGGAAAATGGTATTTTTACAACATTCAGGCGGTTGGTTTTGGAGAACAGGAATTTAGGAGAATTTGGGGCGACCGTCCTTTGGAAGAAAATTGGAGATTGAGAGACAAATCACAGGCGAATTATGGAAATATACAGAATGCCGAACAAATTAATGCAGAAGCTGCCAATTCGGAAAAACTAGAACTTTCTTATTATTTGGATAAAATCCCTTCAGAAAAAGTTAAAATAGACAGTATTGTGAATGAACGCAACACGGCTTATTTTAAACTGGGAATTATTTATAAAGAGCAATTTAAAGAACTGGATTTGGCAAAAGATAAATTTGAGAAATTAATTACTTTTAGTCCGGATTTGGCCTTGTTAATTCCTGCGAAATATCATTTGTTTAAAATTTATGAAAGTCAGGGCAATGAAAAAACGGTTTCTTTAAAAAACGATATTGTAGCAAATTATCCGACTTCAAAATACGCCAAAATTATTTTAAATCCGAACCAAGCACTTGAAGAAGACGAAAAAAACGCTGCAGAAACCGAGTATGCTGCAATTTATTACGAATATGAAGCCGAAAAATTTGAAACAGTCATAGAAAAAACAAACCTTGCAATCGGCAAATATATGGGCGAACCCATCGTCGCAAAACTGGAACTGTTAAAAGCCTACGCCATAGGAAAATCACAAGGTTTAGTTGCCTTTAAAGAAGCCCTGGAATTTGTGGCATTAAATTATCCAAATACCGAAGAATCGAAAAAAGCCCTGGAAGTAATTGAAACCATAAAATTAAAACTATAAAATAATCCCCAAAAGTAAAAGTGTATGTTTTTAGAAAAAAAAGTAATCCCTCCAATATCCTCAGAACGAAATGTGGTAGGAAAAAACACCTCAATAGTTGGTGATGTAAAATCTGAAGGAGATTTTAGGATTGACGGAAGTGTTGAAGGAACCATAAAAACGGCAGGACGTGTAGTTATTGGAGCTTATGGATGCGTTACGGGAAAAATTGTATGCGATAATGCCGACATTGAAGGAAGATTTTCAGGAGAATTATTGGTAAATAATTTATTGACACTAAAAGCCACGGCAATTATTAATGGAGAAGTGGCCATTAACAAATTAATGGTTGAACCCGGAGCCGAATTTAACGCAACTTGCACAATGAAAGGATCCGTGATGGAGCTACAAAATGGACAACCGAAACAAGAAAAAACAGCTTAATAAATACCTTCAATTAACCGGTATTACATTTCAAATGGGAATTACCATATTTTTAGGTGCTTATTTTGGAAAAAAATTAGATGCCCATTATCAAAATTCATCCAAAACATTTACAATAATTCTAACTTTAGTCGCCTTACTAATTGCTTTATACAGTATTGTAACCCAGTTAAAAAAAATCAATGAAAAAGATGAATAAACGAATAGTTGATTTTTTTTTAAAATTGGCGGTGGCATTAAGCATTATTTTTGGTATTCATATCGCTCTTTTATTTTTTTTGAAGATTTACATTTTCGGAAATTTAATAATACCGTCATATTATGTCAATTATTTTTTGGCGGCTGCAATTTTTATATTATTGATCAAGCTGAAAAAAAAACACAGCCACATCCTCGGATTTATTTTTATGATAGGGAGTTTTTTAAAATTTGTGGTGTTTTTTATTTTTTTCTATCCAATTTTTAAATTGGACGGTGCAATAACCATAGCAGAAACAACCTCATTTTTAGTGCCCTATTTTAGTTGTTTAATAGTGGAAACTTTTTATCTGATAAAATTGTTAAACAGCGAAGCTTAACAGGAAATATTTGAGATTAAAAACCCACTTAAAAAGGCGAAAATTTTGTTTTTGATTTCTAATATAAAAATGTACATTTGCAAAATATTTTAAAGCACCACGAGTAATTCAGTGATATGTATAGAATTAACCTTATAAAAAACATCACATTACTATTTTTAGTAATAACATTTTCAGTAAGTGCTCAACATGACCCTGCCGTAGAGGTTCAAGCGGAAAATTCCAACCCGGAAGCTGATTTAAAAACAGAAATAAAAAATGACATTAGGCATCATATAAAAGATGCTTATGAGTTTGTGTTTTTTTCCGATTCAAAAACAGGTAAAAAATACGGATTTTCATTACCCGTTATTTTAATAGACAACGGGTTGCATGTATTTATGGCATCTGAATTTAACCATGGCGAAAGTTTGGTTCAAAAAGGTGGTAATTATTACAAACTTTATCACAGCAAAATATACAAAACAGATAGCGAGGGTCATATAAATTATGACATTAACCATTTTCCCACCAATGAAAAACCCCTTGATTTATCAATCACAAAAGGTGTTATAAGTATTTTAACAGTATCACTGTTATTATTTTTACTCTTTACCGGTTTGGCAAAATCTTATGTTAAAAACGGAGCCATCCCAAAAGGTATTGGTCGTTTTTTTGAGCCAATTGTTATTTATGTCAGAGATGAAATTGCCATACCAAATATTGGCGAAAAGCATTATAAAAGATATATGAATTATTTGTTGACCGTCTTCTTTTTTATATGGTTTTCAAATTTACTGGGACTTACCCCTTTCGGCGTTAATATTACAGGAAATATAGCGGTTACTTTTGCATTGGCATTGGTGACTTTTATAATCACCTTGTTTTCTGGAAATAAAAATTATTGGAAACATATTTTTTGGATGCCGGGCGTTCCTGTTCCAATGAAAATAATATTGGCTCCAATTGAGTTATTGGGTGTTTTTATTAAACCTTTCGCTTTAATGATACGTTTGTTTGCGAACATGTCTGCTGGCCATATCGTAGTTTATAGTTTATTGGGTTTAATGTTTATTTTTAACAATTTTATAGGAAGTAGTTTTAGTTTTGTTTTAGCCTTTGTTATTTCAATATTAGAATTATTGGTGGCGGTATTGCAGGCGTATATTTTTACAATATTATCCGCCTTGTATTTTGGCTTTGCCGTTGCAGAAGAACACTAAATATTGAATGTTTAATTAATTAATATATATATTATGGAAATTCCAGGAATTGTAGGAGCAGGTTTAATTGTTATTGGAGCAGGTATTGGTATTGGTAGAATCGGTGGTTCTGCAATGGATGCTATTGCACGCCAGCCAGAAGCGTTCGGAAAAATTCAAACAGCTATGCTAATCGCAGCGGCCCTTATTGAAGGTATCGCATTCGCAGCGTTATTTGCATCCTAAATTAAAAATAAAAAGCCGTAACGGTTGGTTCCGGCTTTTTATTAAAATTAAACAAAACAAAATTAAAAAAACATGGAACAGTTATTAAACGATTTTTCATTTGGATTGTTTTTTTGGCAAACATTATTATTTATCCTTTTGTTATTCTTGCTTAGAAAATTTGCTTGGAAACCAATTTTAAATGCCGTGGATGAAAGAGAAGATGGCATAAAAAACGCATTGGAAGAAGCAGAGAATGCACGCAAAGAAATTCAAAATCTTACTGCTGATAATGAGCGTATTTTAAAGGAAGCTCGTGCTGAACGCGATATTCTTTTAAAAGAAGCACGTGAAATGAAAGATAGCATGATTACCGATGCCAAAGAGGAGGCCAAAGCCCAAGCCACAAAGGTTATTGAGCAAGCCAAAGCTACTATTGAGGCTGAAAAACATGCGGCAATTACAGAAATAAAAAATCAGGTAGCAGAATTGTCTTTAGGAATAGCCGAAAAAGTTATGAGAAGCGAATTGTCTGATAAAAACAGGCAAATTAAGCTTGTTGAAGACATGTTAAAAGAAGTAACTATCAGTTAATTAAATTCAAATGGAAGGATCTAGAGCGGCATTGCGATATGCAAAGGCAATCTTAAGTTTTGCAATTGAGCAAAATAAAGAAGTTGAAGTAAATAATGATATGTTGCTTATTGCTGCCACAATTAAGGAAAGTAAAGAATTGCAGTTGTTGCTTAAAAACCCTATTCTAAAACCCGAATTGAAAAAAACAGTGCTAAAGGAAATTTTTGGAACCAAAATTTCAAGCGTAACCCTTGGTGCATTAGATCTTTTAATTGAGAATAAAAGACTTCCAATCCTTGAGGAAGTGACAAAAAAATACCGTACTATTTATGATGAATTAAAAGGAATAGAAGTAGCGAAAGTTACCACTGCAATTCCTTTAACTGAGGCGTTAAATAAACAAGTTTTACATAAAGTAAAAGAAATAACAGGAAAAGAAATAACGATTGAAAGTATTATAAATCCTGATATAATTGGTGGATTTATATTACGTGTAGGCGACATTCAATACAATGCAAGTATCTCCAATAAATTACAGATACTTAAAAGACAATTTGAAAGCGAAAGTTTTAGCTCATAATTAAAATAAAAAATTTAGTTTTAAAAAATAAAAATAATGGCATCAATAAAACCAGCTGAAGTATCAGCAATTTTAAAACAACAATTGGCGGGATTTGAAGCATCAGCTTCACTGGACGAGGTTGGAACCGTACTGCAAGTAGGTGATGGAATAGCGCGTGTTTACGGACTTGCAAATGTGCAATATGGCGAGCTAGTTGAATTTGAAGATGGAATGGAAGGAATGGTACTGAATTTGGAAGAGGATAATGTTGGGGTGGTGTTATTGGGTCATTCAAGGGCAATTAAAGAAGGCTCTATTGTAAAGCGTACCGAAAGAATTGCGTCGCTAAACGTAGGCGAAGGCATTGTTGGCCGTGTTGTTAATACCTTAGGTAGCCCAATTGACGGTAAAGGACCAATTAAAGGGGAAACTTTTGAAATG
>PHDE01000156.1 GCA_002842505.1 Bacteroidetes bacterium HGW-Bacteroidetes-3
CGGTAAAAGAAATACTGCACCTTTGCCAAGCCACATCGCCTTATTTTATTCAAATAAGCGGTCCGTCGGGCATTTGCATCAACAATACCGAATTTGATCGAAAAATTTGCAAGGAAGATTTAATCTGCGGAGGATCCATTATGGTTTTCAACAATTTCAGAAGCATCACAAAAATTTTGGAAAACTATATCAAGTTTTTTAAGGAAGAATCTTGCGGCGTTTGCACGCCTTGCCGAGCCGGAAATCAGATTCTGCAAGAAAAAATCAAGAAAATTAAAAAAGGAATTTGTACTGCGGAGGATTTAGAAGAAATAAAGGAATGGGGGCAAATCATAAAGCTGACCAGCAGGTGCGGATTGGGACAATTTTCTGCAAATACTTTGGTGATGGCGCTTGATAAATTTGAAGGATATTTCAATCAAAAAATTATAAAAGCCAATGAAAATTTAAATGTGGAGTTTGATATGGAAGCCGCAGTTTATAATTATGATTCATTGATAAAAGATACACAAGCCCCTTAGCCCCAATTAAAAGATGAAGGTTGCTGAAGGTTATAAATTTTGAGTTGTGAATTTTGAATTTTAACAATTATAAAATACCGACTACCTAATACCAAATACCAGATAATAAGAAATACCATGAAAAATAGTTCATTTAAAATAGACGGAAGAGTTTGCACAGCTGAAAAAGGGTTAAACCTCATAGAAGCCGCAAAACAAAACGGTATTTTTATTCCAACCTTGTGCCATTTCAAGCACTTAAATCCACTGGGAACTTGCAGGGTTTGTACCGTAAAATTAAATGGAAAAGCCGTTGCAGGATGCACTGTTCAAGTGGCTGATGAAATGGATATTGAAGTAAATACCACAGAATTACTTGATACCAGAAAAGCAATTTTGGAGATGATGTTTGTTGAGGGAAACCACTTCTGCCCTTCCTGCGAAAAAAGCGGCGATTGTCCAATGCAAAATTTGGGCTACGAAACCGGAATTAAATACACCAGATTTCCACATTTATTTATAGACCGAATTACGGATGCTCGCCCCGAACGCATTGTGGTAAACCAAAACAGGTGCATTAAATGCAGGCGCTGCATTGAAGAAGTGAAAACTTATGATGGCTATACTGTATTTAATTCCATAAATAAAGGAAACAAAACGATGGTTTCCATTGATTATGAACAAGAAGCCAAATTATCCGAATTACAAGCGGAACACGCAATGCAAATTTGTCCGACCGGCTCCATTTTAGTCAAGGGGAAATCGTTTAGCAAACCCTTTGGTGACCGTCAATTTGACGCAGTTACCGAAGAAAAAATGATGCCTTTAAATGGCGTAAAAAAGCACAGAAACACCATCAAAAAGAAAATTGTTGCAACCACTTCGCTAGCCGGATGTTTTGGATGCCATATGTCTATGCTCGACATAGATTTAGGGATTCTTGATTTATTTGAAGTCATTGAATTAAATAAATCCCCTTTAACCGACATTAAAAATTTCACCAAACATTGTGATATTGGACTAATAGAAGGCGGTTGCTGCAACACGCACAATATTGAAGTGCTTCGTGAATTCAGGAAAAATTGCGATATTTTAATTTCTGTGGGAGAATGTGCCATTTGGGGCGGATTGCCAGCCATGAGAAATACGTTTCCGTTGGAAGAATGTTTAAAAGAATCTTATTTAGAATCAATGACGAGTGAAGAAAACGAAACCATTATTCCGAATCACGAGGACATTCCTAAAATTTTAAACAACGTTTATGCCAATCACGAAATTGTAAAAATAGACCATCATATTCCGGGCTGCCCTCCAAATGCAAACCATATTTGGAACGTGGTTAAACATATTTTATTTCAAGAGGAATATTCCATTGCAAATCCCAAATACAAATATGACTAAACATAAATTAGCAACAAATGAGCACCAGAAAAATAATTATAGATCCTGTTACACGTGTTGAAGGACACGGAAAAGTTACCATAAAACTTGATGAAAACGGCATGGTGAGCGATGCTTTTTTACACATTGTGGAATTTAGGGGTTTTGAAAAATTTATTCAAGGACATCCTTACTGGGAAGCGCCTGTATTGGTGCAAAGACTTTGTGGTATTTGTCCGGTGAGCCATCATTTGGCCGCAGCAAAAGCCATTGACCAATTAGTTGGGATAGATCCAGAAAACTTGTCGCCGACAGCCACAAAATTGAGAAAATTATTACATTTCGGACAAATTTTTCAGTCCCATGCATTACACTTTTTCTATTTGGCTTCTCCTGACCTTTTATTCGGAATTAACGCTCCAGCAGAAAAAAGAAATGTTGTTGCTGTTGCTGCCGCAAATAGGGAACTTGCCAAAAAAGGCATTTTGATGCGAAAATTTGGACAGGAAATTATTAAAGCCTTGGCGGGTAAAAAAATTCACGGAATTTTAGCCGTTCCCGGTGGTGTCCATAAAACATTTACAGCCGAAGAACGCGCTTATTTTTTAGATGGCAAGCTTATTCCGAATGTTGACACCATGATTACCTGGTCCAAAGAAATTATAGATTTTATAAAAAATTATCATCTTGAAAACGCAAAATGGCTTGACAATTTTGCCGCCTATCCTTCCAATCATTTGAGTCTGGTGCGCAAAGAAACTGGCGCTTTTGAGTTGTATGACGGCAGGTTACGATCGGTAGATTCTGAAGGAAATGAATTGCTTAATATTGCAGATGTTGATTATCGTGATCATTTTAAAGAAGCCGTTGAGCCTTGGTCTTATTTGAAATTCCCCTATATGGCAAAATACGGAAGGGAAAACGGATGGAACCGTGTTGGACCTTTGGCGCGTTTAAATACCTGCTTGTATATGGGAACGCCGCTTGCCGAAAAAGAACGACAAATATTTAAGGAATACACCCAAAACAAGCCCAATAATATGACCATGCATACTCATTGGGCGCGATTGATTGAGTTGTTGTACAGTGCTGAAGCGATGAAAGAATTTTTGTTGGATGAGTCGTTAATGAGCAATGATTTGGTGCGAAAAGGAACGCCAAGACAAATAGGCATTGGCATTATTGAAGCGCCAAGAGGAACGCTTATCCATGAATATCATGTGGACGAAAAAGGCTTGATTACCAAATGTAATTTAATCGTTTCCACAACGCACAATAATGAAGCGATGAACAGAGGCGTTAGAGAAGTTGCCAAAAGTGTACTTAATCACAAACCTGAAATTACGGAACCTATGTTGAACCAGATTGAAATAGCCATTAGGGCTTATGATCCATGTTTAAGTTGCGCCACGCATGCATTGGGTGAAATGCCTTTAATTGTGCAGTTGGAAGATTGCCAAGGAAACATCATCGATGAAAAAATTAAATAACACACTTATTGTAGGCATAGGAAATAACACGCGACAGGACGACGGACTTGGCTGGCTGTTTTTGGATTTATTGGAAAGGGAAGGATTTAATTCCCATAATCTGATTTATAAATATCAATTGATGGTGGAAGATGCGGAATTAATTTCAGCATTTAATACGGTGATTTTTGTTGATGCCTGTAAATCGGAACTGGAAAACGGATTTTTATTGGAACGAATTTATCCTTCGGAAGAAGTTTCTTTTTCTACACATTCCGTTCCCCCAAACCAGATTTTAAATCTTTGCGAAACTATTTATGCCAAAATTCCAACTGCTTATCTTATTAAAGTTCAAGGCTATGAATGGAATATTGGCGTTGGATTATCAAAACAGGCAAAAACAAATTTAAAAAATGCAATGGATCAGTTCATTAAAAATATTCACACCTAAAAAATATCAAAACTGCCATTATTTAAAAAATAAAAATTAAACCACACTTACAATTTCATCGGCAATGGCCAAACAGGAAGTTGCGGCTGGCGAAGGCGCATTTAACACATGAATATTGCCGTTATGTTTCATAATTTTAAAATCGTCAATCATATTACCTTCAAAATCAATTGCTTGCGCTCTCACTCCGGCTCTTGAAGGTTGTACATCGTTTACGGTAATTGTTGGCATCATTTTTTGCAATTCTTTTACAAACAAACGTTTTGAGAAAGCGCGTTTGTACTCATCAATTCCTTTTCTCCAATGCTTTCCGAATAATTTCCAGGTTCCTTTAAAAGTTAAAGCTTCAAAAGTGTCTCTGAAACTAAAACTTGTGCGTTTGTAGCCTTCTCTTTTGAAAGTAAAAACAGCATTTGGGCCGCATTCTATGCCGCCGAGAATCATTCGTGTAAAATGAACGCCCAAAAACGGAAATTTCGGATCTGGAACTGGATACACCAAATTGTTGATTTTATGCGCAGCTTCTGGTTTCAATTCAAAATAATCTCCCCTAAAACCCACAATATGCAAATCGAGTTTTAGTTGGTCTTTTGTCGCAATTCTGTCGGATTGCAAACCGGCGCAAAAAATCACTTTATCGGCAACAAAGTTTTCTTGATTTGTTTTTAATGTTGTGAAATTGGGTTCAGCAATAACCTCAATTACTTCGCAAGATTTGATTAATTTACTTTTAGGATTCATCTTTGTGGTTAGTTCCACAAAAACTTTTAAAACCTGCACATAATCAATAATTCCTGCGGTTGGCACCCAAATTCCTTTAATGCCTTCAATAAAAGGTTCTTTTTCTTTTATTTCTTCAGAAGTTAAATAACAAATTCCGGGTGTTTCATTTTGAATTCCCCTGTTGAAAATAGCTGTTAAAACGGACAATTCTTTTTCTGAAACCGCCACAATTACCTTTCCGCAAATATCGTGTTTGATGTTGTTTTCTTTGGCAAATTTTATCAGTTGCGCACTTCCGTTTTTACAATTTTTTGCTTTATAAGAACCGGGTTTGTAATAAATCCCAGAGTGCATAACTCCTGAATTACGGCCGGTTTGATGCAACCCAATTTCGGACTCTTTTTCTAAAATAAGGATGGATTTATCAGGAAATTTTAACTGTAATTTATAAGCTGTGGCAAGTCCGACAATGCCGGCACCGACAACGATAAAATCAGATTTATTGGACATATTTTGTTTTTCCCACAAAGTTCAGCAAAACAAAGGAAATTATAAAGAAAACTGCCAAAAACAATACACTCATTTGCATAGAACCCGTAAAAGAAATTAACAAACCGAAAATAAGCATGCCAAAAACAATGGCGAGCTTTTCGGTAACATCATAAAAACTGAAATAGGTTGCGTGGTCTTTTGTTTCGGGCAATAATTTAGAATAAGTTGAACGGGACAAAGATTGAATTGCGCCCATAACCATGCCAATAAGTGCGCCCAAACCATAAAAATAATAAGAAACGTTTGGCTGTGATTTATCCAATAAAAAGGCAATGCAACAAACCAATGCCCAAATAGCAATTGTTATTTTTAAGGTGGCAATATTGCCAATCCGATCTGAAATTCTTGAAAATAAAAAAGCGCCAAAAATAGCGACAATTTGCACCAGCAAAATAACCGCAATTAAATCTAATGTTGGCAATCCCAATTCTTTGCTTCCAAAAATGCCAGCCATTAAAATAATGGTTTGAACGCCAACGCTGAACATGAAAAAAGACAATAAAAAGAATTTTAATTCGACTTGTTGCCTCATTTCAATATAAACAACTTTTAACTCTCTTAATCCTTTCCATATAAAATCCTTTTTAGGTTTTCTGTTATAGACATTGTTTGGCAAATAACTATAAGTAATTTGCGCAAATCCTAACCACCAAATTCCAACCAATAAAAAGGTAAGTCGAGATGCAAAGGCCGCATCAGGCAATCCAAACATTTCTGGTTTATTTACCATGAACAAACTAAACAAAAGCAATAGCACAGAACCTGTATACCCAAAAATAAAACCTTTGGCACTTACATTATCCTGTTGTTCAGGATGTGCAATTTCCGGCAGATAAGCGTTATAAAAAACAATACTTCCCCAAAATCCGATACTGGCAAAAACGGTAAATACCAAGCCTACCCAAAGTGTATTTTCACCTTCAAAAAAGAACAAACTCATAACTGAAATCGATCCCAATAAACAAAATGCTTTTAAAAATTTCAATTTATTGCCTGTATAATCGGCAATTCCGGATAGAATTGGCGACATAAATGCAACCATTAAGAATGAAAACGCCAATGTATAATCATATAAAGTTGTGGCATTCCATTGGGTTCCCAAAAAATTTATGTTGCCATCAACTGAAGCAAATGATTCAGTTAAACTACTGTAATAAATAGGGAAAACCGCAGTGGCAATTACCAATGAGTAAGCCGAGTTTGCCCAATCGTAAAACGCCCAGGCATTGATGAGTTTTTTATCGCCTTTTTTTAACATAATTTGAAAACTAAAAAAACCGTTCTAAAAATTTAGAACGGCTCACAATATACTATAATTATTTTTTTTAATCTAAAAATAAATCTATTAACTATTGGGCATTGTATTGTTTTGCCAACTTAACGGCGGTAGGTAAATAGGCCTTTAAATTTTGAATTCTGGTTTCATTGGACGGGTGCGTGCTTAAAAATTCTGGCGGTGCTGCCCCTGCTCCTTGACTCATTCTGATCCATAGGTTAATGGCCTCTTGCGGATTGTAACCAGCCATTGTCATAAATACCAAACCTAATTTATCGGCTTCGGTTTCATGAGTTCTGCTATAAGCCAACATACCAACCTGCGAACCAACACCATAAATTGTGCCCCATAAAGCTTGTGTTTTTGGATCTTTATTGTTCGTGCTAATTGCAACTGCAATTCCTCCCAATTGCTGACCGTAAGCACTAGTCATTCTTTCTTGTCCGTGTTTTGCAAATGCGTGTGCCACCTCATGGCCCATCACAGCGGCAATACCATCTCTATTTTGGGCAATTGGCATAATTCCTGTATAAAAAACCACTTTTCCGCCAGGTAAAGCCCAAGCATTTACTGCTTTATCTTCAATTAAATTGAATTCCCAACGGTAGCTGTTTGCTTCACTGACCATATTATTTGCACGCATAAATTTGTCTACGGCATGAGAAATATTTTTTCCGACACTTTGCACGTCATTGGTCATTTTCGCATCATTGGAAATTTTATTTTCTTTTAAAAACCCTTCATATTGCGCAAAACTGGCAGGTAATATTTCGGCATCACTCACTAAATTAATGCGTTGTCTTCCAGTAATTGGAACAGTACTGCAGCTTAATATAAATAACATAAACAACGACAAGGAAATTAATTTTTTCATTTTTTTAAGTTTTTAAGTTTTTAAGTTAAAACATTCTCTAAATATAAAATTACAAATTCTATCTTTATCGGCAAAATTAAACCATTTTTATGGATACGAATGCCAATACTGTCACAATACCTTCAAATACTGCACCAAAAATACCGGCATCAATTATTGTTACCGGTAAAATACTGCAATTTATGGTGCCGACATTGGCAACAATATTTGCCATAAAACTTTTTGGAACACCTATGCGTTTTAAAACACCTGCACGTGAAAATATGATGGCTGAAAGTGCCCAGAAGAAAATGGTTTTAATTCCTGAAATTAAAAAGGAAGTGATGGTTTATTCTTATGGCTATTCAAAAAGAAAAGTTTTGTTGATTCACGGCTGGTCGGGCCGAGGAACGCAACTTTTTAAAATAGCCGACAAGTTGTTGGAAAACGGTTTTATGACCATAAGTTTTGATGGACCCGCGCACGGCAACTCTACAGGAAAAACAACAATGATGCATGAATTTGTTAAAACAGCCTTGTTTTTGGAAAAAGAATTTGGCCCTTTTGAAGTTGCCATAGGCCATTCGTTAGGCGCAATGACGGTTTTAAACAGCATTAAACAAGGGTTAAATGTAAAAAAAGCCATCACAATTGGTTCAGGAGATGTGATTTCAGATATTATCAAAGAGTTTGTTGCCAAACTTCAACTAAAACCAAAAATGGTGCATAGAATAAAAAATCAGTTTTACAAAAAATTTGGTGAAGACATTGACAATTATTCAGCCAGTGTAGCTGCCAAATCAGTAAAAGTCCCTACTTTAGTGCTTCATGACACAGCAGACAAAGATGTTCCAGTAATCTGTGCTCACAACATTCGCCGAAACTTGGAACAAGGAGAAATTTTTATTACGAACGACTTGGGACATAGCCGTATTTTAAAAGATAGCAAAGTTATCAACCGAATTATTGAATTTATTAAGAGAAATAATTAAAATGAAACGAGCATAACAAATTTTGATACACGAAGGAATGATTAATGGCGAATTTATCTGCCGGAAGGCAGGCAGGCAGGCAGGCAGGCAGGCAGGAGCTGTTACCGCTAAAAAATAAAATTTAAACAGATGAAACGAGCCATAACAAATTTTGATACACACAGAAATGATTAATGGCGAACTGCATCTGTACCAAT
>PHDE01000270.1 GCA_002842505.1 Bacteroidetes bacterium HGW-Bacteroidetes-3
TAATGCTGATGGGTGGAGCAGAGATGTTCTTTTTGGGTTGAGTAAGTTCCTTTTTTGTAATCACGCTGATGTACCGCAACCAGGTTAAACCGGTAAAATTATAATTAACCCCAAAATTTAGACAACAAGTATAATTTGAAAATTTAGTAAACTTGTTGTTATGAAAAAGAGAAAAAACTACACCTCGGGCTTTAAAACAAAAGTTGTATTAGAAGCCCTTCAGGAAAGAGAAACGATTCAGGAAATCGGTAAAAAGTATGAGATTCACCCGAATCAGATTTCAACATGGAAGAGTCAATTTTTGGCCAATGCAAATAGTGTTTTTGAAAAAGGCATAACAAAAACCGATGACGAAAAGGAAAAAGACGCACTTTTCAAAAAAGTTGGTCAGCTTCAAATAGAAAACGATTTCTTAAAAAAAGTATTGGGGAAATAGCAAATACCCAACGCATTTCAAAAGTCGACACAAAGCACCCATTAAGTGTAAAACGTCAATGTGAACTTTTGGATGTTTGCCGGAGTAGCTTCTACTATATTCCCCAGGAAGATAGTTCATACAATGAAGAACTAATGGAGCTAATTGATAAACAATATACAAAGACGCCTTTTTATGGAGTTCCCCGTATGGTTCAGCACTTGCGTGAAAATGGACATAAGGTGAACCCAAAACGGATTAGGCGACTCTATCAGAAAATGGATTTTCATGCTATAGGCCCACGCCCAAATACGAGCAAACCACATAAAGGCGAAGGCCATACCATTTACCCGTATTTGTTGCGAGGAGTAAAAATAGAACGCCCCAATCAAGTCTGGGCTATGGATATCACCTATGTTCCGGTTGGTGGAGGCCATATGTATTTAGTGGCCATAATCGACCTTTTTAGCTGTTTTATAGTAGGATGGTCTTTGTCCAACACCATGATAGCCAAATGGTGCAAAGAATGCCTGGAAATGGCTATAATTCAATTTGGGGCTCCCGAAATATTAAACACAGACCAGGGCAGTCAATTTACAAGCCCTGTCT
>PHDE01000157.1 GCA_002842505.1 Bacteroidetes bacterium HGW-Bacteroidetes-3
GAATATAAAGAAATTTCACTAATCATCATCGTGATCTTCTTCTGGATGAATCTGAATTAAATTGGAATCGTTTCTTATTTCCGTATGCCGAATTTCACCGCCGCTTGTCCCAACATTTTTCGCCAAAACCCCAGATGCCAAAGTAACCAGAAATACTAAAACAAAACCGTAGTTGGAAAATTTCGATTTTTTGATTTCCAAAATCAAAGTCATTAATGAAAATACCCCTAATATTAAAATTGCAGCAAAAAACAATTCAGCAGATTCTTCGTGCTGGTTGATCAACGTTTCGCTTATCCCAGGAATTTTTTCCACAATTTCTTCTGCGCCTTCTCCTGAATAAAATGCTGCAATGGAGGCCAAAGCACTGAATATAAATATACCTAAAGCGGTAACTTTTATTTCCGATTTTTTCAATATAAATCCTGTAACTAAAACCAATAAACCAATCAAAAGTCCCACAATAGGTAAATGGTTTACAATTAAATGAAAATGTGCTTCGTTCATAATATGCTGTTTTTATGTTTGTTATTTGTTATATGTTTTAAGTTTTAAGCTTTAAGTTTTAAGTTTTAAGTTTTAAGTTCTAAGTTTTAAGTTTTAAGTTTTAAGTTTTAATTAATTCCCCCTTCGGCGCCTGTCCCGCTTTTATTGCGGGAGGTTAGGGGGCTTTCGGGGGTTAGGGGGCTTTACCCCGCAATCGACACACCAATAAGGTGACCGATTCCAAAAGTTATTGCGGCTGCCGCCAAACCAAACAAAACTTGTCTGAAACCAGATTTCACAAACGATTTTCCGGTAATCAACGTAATTGCCGCGCCAATGCCAAACAATCCGAAAGTGCTTGCAATGGCACTAAAAATTACGGCATTAAATCCTTTGGCAAAAAAGAAAGGAAATACCGGAATAATTGCGCCAATTAAAAAAAGAAAAAAAGATGCAAAAGCGGCTTCCCAAGCCGAACCTCCCAATTCATCCGGATTGATGCCCAATTCTTCCGTCACCAACACTTGTTTCGCTTTTTCCGGGTCGTCCCAAATTTGTGTTACGGCATTTGTGGCTTCTTCTTCACTAAATCCTTTTGCTCGATATAAAAGAATCAATTCTTGTTTTTCTTCTTCCGGATTGTTTTCTATTTCTTCAAATTCCAATTCTATTTGGCGTTCATATAACTCTTGCGAACTGCGTACAGAAATCCATTCTCCCAAAGCCATAGAAATTGCGCCAGCGAGCAATCCTGCGAGTCCGGCTATTAAAACGCCGTTGCCTTCCATCGTCACCCCGGCAACACCCATCACCAAACTCAGGTTGGAAACCAATCCGTCATTGGCACCTAAAACCGCTGCTCTTAATGCGTTTCCGCCAACCGTTCTGTGTCTGCCCTCAATTTTTCCGATACCTTCTCCGGTAAAAGATTCCATCGATTTAAGAATGTTAAAATGCCTTGCCTCACTTCCAATAATAGGTTCATTATTTTTTTGTTTTTTATTTAAAGCGGCCAAAGACATACTTTTTTCAGTATTGGATAAGGTGCTTAATATAATGTTTGAGCCAAACCGTTTTCCCAAATTTGCTATGATTCTTGCCCGGAGTGATGGCCCAGCCAATTTATATTTTGGATTATAGGCGGCAATTTTGGCGTAAAATTTTTCTACATGCCTATTTTCAATAGCAGCCATTTCACCATAAAATATTTTTAATTCTTCATCTTCGGAAATTTTTACCATTTCGTGGTAAAGAAATGCAGTATCTATTTCTGTTTGTATTGCTTTTTCGAGATTCATGTCTTTTTTTGTAATTAAATTATAGAAATCAAAAATAGAAATTTATAGCCTTAAATTGTACCTGCCGCAAACTTCATTATAAAAAAATTTGATGAATGCCAAACTGAGTAACGCTTCCCAATATTTTTTTCTATTTATTAAAACAATGAACAAATGTAACAACCATAAATAAAGGATTTCTAAACCATTTCTTAAAATTGGCTTAAAAAATAATGGTGACCGTGGTCCCAACACCAAATTCGCTTTCCAAAATCAATTTTGCATTGATGGCCTCCGAAGCTTTTTTGGCGATGGAAAGTCCGAGTCCGTTTCCGAATATTTCTTTATGGTTTAAGGCGTCTGACCTAAAAAAAGGATTGAAAAGCTTGTCAAGATCTTCCTTTTTAATACCAATTCCTTCATCCTTAATTTTGCAGATGATACCATTTTCAGCATCAGACACAGTTATGTGCAGAATTGACTTTACTTTTGAATATTTTATGGCATTGCTTATTATATTGTCCAAAATAATATTGGCATAATACTGTGGCACTAAAGCTTCTTTTGCTGTTTCCAATTTTAAATCCAACATTAATCCTTTGGCTGAGATTGCCAGTTTTTGCCTTGATAAAATTTCATCAATAAGGATTGATATAGGTGATGTAATAGCAGTATTTGAAGCGAAAGCGTTTGTGTTTGATTTAGAATCGAGCCGAGCCAGCAACAACAATTGTTCAATAATTGTGGTCATTCGGTCAATTTCTGACAGACTGTGCTTTATCTTTTCCTCATATTCATATTTTTCTCTTGGTTTTCTGATTAAAACCTCCAAAGTTCCTCGAAGTGAAGCCAATGGAGTTCGTAATTCATGCGATGCGTCTGAAGTAAATTGACGCTCTTTTTGAATGGCGTTCTCTATGCGTTGGAGCAGTTCATTTATGCTGGAAGACAAGTCGAATAATTCATCCTTATTATCTGGCAAATCAACCCTTTCATTCAGGTTGTTTTTAGTGATTCTGTTGGTGGTTTCTATGATATTTTTGATTGGAATAATGCTTCTTCCCGCCAAATACCTTGAGATATAATAAAGACCCGCCAAAAGCAGCAAATAGGAAATTATAAGCACATTCCTTAATTTCAGAAACACCATTTTTGATGATTCCAAAGACATAGCCGCAACTATGTAGCCCTTTATTTTACCGTTTTGCTCAATAGGAATTTGAATTTGACGAATGGGTTTTTTGTTTAAATGCTCATTAAAATGCCCGCCGAACTGCTCTTGATTTTTGAAAGGAAGTTCATCTTCCTTTAGGTTGGGCGATTTGTCCATCAGGTTTCCGTTTTTATCGAAAATCTGAAGAAAAACAGGATTTACCTGAATTTCCCTGTGCTCCATTTCTTCCCATTCTTCTTTATTGATAAACTGAATGCTGTCTCCCAAAATTTTAATTTCATCCGTATGTTTTTCAGCTTCATAGTTAAGGTCACTGTCCAAATTTTGGTAAACCGTTTCCTGAACCACAATATAGACCACGCTAAAAACAACCGCAACAATAATTGCCGTGGCAATCATATAATGCAATGCAATTCTATTTTTGAAGCTTAAATTCATTTATCTTAAATTTTATTTGGTTTTGGAAATGATTAAAGTTCTTTTGCCATATAGCCAATTCCTCTTACGGTCTGAATATAATTTTCATCATCCTTTA
Source organism: Bacteroidetes bacterium HGW-Bacteroidetes-3 (assembly GCA_002842505.1). Taxonomy (GTDB): domain Bacteria; phylum Bacteroidota; class Bacteroidia; order Flavobacteriales; family Flavobacteriaceae; genus Lutibacter. The sequence goes on from PHDE01000157.1 coordinate 3,473, forward strand.
GCTTCAATTTTTTTCTTAAAGCATTAATATACACATCAATAACCCCTGTGTTATATTCAAAATGAATGTCCCAAACGCTCTCAATAATTCGAGTTCTTCTGCAAACAATTCCCTTGTTTCGCATTAAAAATTCTAACAATGCAAACTCCTTTTGCGTAAGGTTAATTTCTTCGCCATTCTTTAAAACCTGATGATTACCGGTATTTAATGTAATATTCCCTAAAATAAATACCGAATGTTCGCCAGATTTAGGTCTCAATTGAACCTTGATTCTTTCTAAAAGTTCTTCAAAATGAAAAGGTTTTTTTATATAATCATTGGCGCCCGACTGCAATCCGAAAATGGTTTCATCAACGGTATCTTTTGCCGTTAAAAAAATAACCGGCGTTTCTTTAAATTCTTTTCTGAATTGGCGACAAACTTCAATTCCGCTAATTCCGGGAACCATCCAATCCAACAACAACAAATCATAATCTCCCGAAAGTGCCATCATAAGCCCTTTATTTCCGTCGACAGCAATATCAACAGAATAAGATTCTTCCTCTAAGCCTTGTTTGAGGAAATTGAATATTCCGGGTTCGTCTTCCACTATTAAAATTCTCATCCCACAAAATTAGTTTTTAAATTTAAAATAGTCTTCGTCCTTTCTTAAGAGTTACTTAAAAAATTTAATGGATAAACAGTTTAAAACGAACTTTTTGCATTTTACATATTCAAAATATAAAACTGCTTCATACTCTCGTCAAAAAATTTCATTTTTTTCAGGTTGAAAATTGATTTTTATCATATAATTTTAATCCGTTTCCAGCAATTTTAAAATCCGTTTTTATGCTGAAATTGCGCCAGCATTGTCATTTATTGACTTTTTATAAAACCAAATAAAATATAATCAAATTGAGGAAAATCATTTTATGGGAGCCTATATAATTTTAAATTTGAATTGAAAATTATGTTTAATTTAAATGTTTAAGATTATGACACTAGTAAAATTTAGAAAACGACCTTGGGAAAATCTGTTTACTACAGATTTATTGGATTTTGACACCCAAAATTTATTCAATGATAAATTATGGATGAAAAGAATGGACGAACCAGCTTTAAACATCAAAGAAAAAAAAGATGAATTCGAAATTGAGCTTGCCGCTCCCGGATTCGACAAAAAAGATTTTGAAATTAACATTGCTGATGGCTGTTTGAATATTATGGCAAAAAAATCTGAAAAAAAAGAAGAAAAAGACGAAAACTTTACCCGAAAAGAGTTTAGCTACAATTCTTTTGAAAAATCATTAATGCTTCCTGAAACTGTTGTTAATGAAAAGATTAAAGCCAAATATGAAAATGGAATTTTAAAATTTAGCCTTGCCAAAAAAGAAGAAGCTAAAAAACAAAAACCAAAAATAATAGAAATTTCATAAGGAAGTTTTTACCTTATTTCGGACTTTAATTCCCCACAATTAAAGTCCGGAATATAAAATTAGTTTAATTAACTTTTTAAAATAGAAAATCATGAACACAGGAAAAATTTTATTGGGTGTATTGGCAGGCGCAGTTGCCGGTGCAGCATTCGGAATTTTATTTGCCCCCGCCAAAGGTTCCATAACCAGAAGGAAAATTGCCCGAAAAGGCAATGAGTATGCTGATGAATTAGAAGAAAAATATGACGAATTCGTTGAAACCATTACCGAAAAATTTGAAGATGTAAAAGACAAAGCCTACGACTTGACCGATAAAGCAAAACTTAATGCAAAAGAGATTGCCGAAAAAGCAAAGTTGAAAGCTGAAGAAATGGCTGAAAATGCCAAATTGAAAGCAGAAGAAATTATTGAAAAAGCCAAACATAAGGCAGAAAAATTTACTGAAAACAAGTATCGAGAAAAAGTTGAGGCATAACGTTCAAAGTTTTACGCTCAAAATAGCGCTCAAAAAACATTTTGTAATTAGGGAAAATATGGTTATATTTTCCCTAATTATCAATAAGCCCAAAATATAAAAAACATGGAAAGCTCCAAAAATTTAATTGAATTGTTATTGAGTAAAATAGAAGAATACGGATTAACGACCTATGAGCTTACCAAGCTCAAATTATTGAAAAACACTGTTGTTATAGTGCCTTCTATACTGTCGAGGCTCATTGTTGTTTTAGTGTTTTTTACATTTATTCTTATTTTGAGTATTGGAATCGCCTTTTTTTTAGGTGATTTGTTGGGGAAAATATACTATGGTTTTTTTATAATTGCCTTATTTTATTTTATTGCCGGGTTTGTATTTCATTTCTTTCTTCATAAATGGATTAAAAAACCTGTAGGCAACATCATTATTAAAGAAATTCTTCAATAATAATTCATTATGGGAAAAATACAATCAATATCAGATCTTGAAGATGCTATTCTATTATTAAAAAATAAACGGAAAGAAGATGAGAAAATACTGAAAGAGATTTTTAACCAAACCTATGAACACTTAAAACCAATTAATATTATCAAAAATATTTTTAAGGAAGCTGTTGAACCGCAAAATTTAAAAGACAGTTTCGTAAGCACTTCTGTTGGTTTAGGCTTAGGCTATCTCTCTAAAATATTGTTCCAGCGTATTGTAAAAGTTCCTTTCAAAAAGTTTTTCGGCAGTGCTTTAATGCTTAGTGTTGAAAATCTGGTGGCTAAATATCCTGAAGTTGTAGCTACCATAACCAATTTCGTTTTGAATTCCTTCAACAAAAAACCTACGAAAAATATTGTGGAAGAAATGGATTATGAACACCAAGATATTCACAGAGAACCCGATAATGATCCAATAGATTTAGAAACCATTTATTAAATTTTGGGTAGCCGGTATTGGTGTTTTTGAATTTGGCTTTTCGCCTCTCATACAAATTTATAAATAAATTGCGAGCAACGTTTTAAAATAGTGCTGCTTAAATTTTTATGGAACTTAATCGTTTTTTGAGTACATTGGTCAAATAATATAACTTTCAACCATAAATATCCCAACTTTGAAAAACTCACTTACATTCTTGTTTTTATCGGCAATTATATTGTCAAGTTGCAGCAGCACAAGCGGAACAGTTAGAGGAACAGTTTGTTATCCTTCAGAATATATTCCTGCAATGAATATATATTTGAAAAACAAGGAAACCAATAAAATATATTCTTTGGACATCAAAGAAAATCAGAAGCCTTTTAAATTTAAAAAAGTGCCGGCGGGAAATTATATCGCATTTGCTTATACGGTACAGGAAATTTCAACCGATGACAACAATAAAACCTCCATCGCAAACGGCGGCTATACACATGCTGTTCCCTGCGGATTGACCGTTGATTGCAAAGACCATTCTTTGCTTGTTTTTAAAGTTGAAAACGGAAAAACCACCAAAAATATTCAAATTTGTGATTGGTTTGGAGCGATTATGAAAGATGGATATAATTAGCCAATAAGCCGATTAGCCAATTGTGGATTTTGAATTTTAAATTTTAAATTTCCAACCAAATTAACAATTCAACGTTTAAACGATTCAACAACAAAACGCTTACACTTTTCAACAATTAAACAACTAAACGATTTTTCATCCCGAACTATCGAAGGCAAACTTTTTTTTTAAAAAATTTTGTAAGGCTTCTTTATGATGCTCGACTACACCTAAACAATGCAACGTTCTGTGAAATAAATGTGTGAATTATGCAACAATTGGCTAAAGTTTTGTAACAATATTGTGATTTAAAGTACGCAAATTTGTTTATTCCTTTTGAAAAGGAAGAATTAATTTAAATTAAATAAATTATGAAAGCAACAAAACTTATTATCATTGGAATAAGCCTACTTTTTGCAGGCCAAATTCAGGCACAAATTTCCGTAAATTTAAATATTGGCACGCCTCCGCTTTGGGGTCCTGCAGAATATACAAATGTTCGTTATTATTATTTGCCGGATGTTGAAGCCTATTATGATGTACAATCAGCAAGGTTTATTTATATCTCAGGAAATACTTGGGTGAGAAGAGCATATTTGCCTAGACAATATAGAAATTATGATTTGTATAATGGCTATAAGGTAGTAATGACCGATTATCGCGGAAATGCTCCTTACACCTATTATAAAGAACATAAAAGAAAATACGCAAAAGGATACCATGGAGAACATCAAAGAACCTATGGCAACAGACCAGAAAAGGGCAATGGAAACCGAAATGGAAATGCCCAAGGAAAAAAAAACGGAAAAGGGCATAAAAATAATAAGCATTAGCAAATAAATATTTAAATAAATGTTTACATTTGCAAACTGAAAAATAAGGCTTTTAAAGCCTTTATGATTCACATAAATAAAAAAATAAGTATAATACAGCAAGTTGAATAATGGTTAAAGGCTCCATAATTATTAAAAATAAAGCCTTAATTTAAAAAAAATCAACCCAAAGCATTATTTGCAATTTTGATAATCTTTTGTAACTTTTTGATTAATTGCGATATATGGAGATGACGGCGTTTATTTAAATGAAAATCTCGAAATAATAAACGCCTAATCTCTTATTCTAAAATAGCCCAGTATCTTTTAAAGCTATTTTCTTCTCTTGCCGAACAATTTATATTTTTTTATAAGAGCATTCTAAAACATTCAATAAAAGCTTTTCTAGTTAATTTCTTCTTAAAAATTTGCAGCAAATATTTATTTGCATCTATAAATTAATTACTGTGCGTTGTTTAGCGTACCTTGTGAAAAAAAATCAGGATTTTGAAATTATACATCAAATACATGGTAAGCAACCGTTGCAAAATGGCTGTGAAGGATGCCCTAAGAAAGCTTAAACTTCATTTTGTAGTGGTTGATTTAGGGGAAGTGGACATCATGGAAAATATTAATGAAGAGCAGCGAACACAGCTGAAATTGGAGTTATTAAACTC
>PHDE01000271.1 GCA_002842505.1 Bacteroidetes bacterium HGW-Bacteroidetes-3
GGTAATTTTATTGCTAAAATCGATGCCGCTTTTTTCAGTATCCAACAATTTGAATACTTCCCCTTCTTTTTGTCCGCACCCCAGCAATAGCAAAGTGAAAAATAATAGGTATACACTTTTATCAGTCATTGATTTTAAATAATTTAGGTTGTTCATTGTTTCTGGCAACAATAACGGATTTTAATCCACTTTTAGTTTTCAATATTTTTATCGATTTAATTTCTCCATCAACAAAAAACCCTGATGTGGCATAAGGTTCCCAAGCAAAATTTCCTTTTCCGTCGCCCAAGAGCAAACTTCCATAATTTGCGTCTTGCCTTGAAAATTGAGGCTTGTAACCATATTTATTTCCTCCCAACAGCAAGTCTAAATTTCCGTCATTATTTATGTCAACGCAATGAATGCCACAAACACATGAAAACTGCACTTCTTTTGGCAAAATTGAAATGGCATATTGCGTATTTCCGTTGTTAATAACCACAATACTTTCAGACATTACCGCTTTTTTCAGCATTGAATTTTCTAACACTTCTTTTTCAAATAAATCGGCCATAGACTTTTCGGCATAATCAGAAAATTTAAGATTTTTCTTTTTCAGCGAAGCCAATTGGTTGGTGATTTCTCTTTTTAATGCAATTGGAACATTTTTGCCTTCAATGGTTCTGGTTAAAATTTGCTCTATCGTTCCGTTATTGTCGAAATCATTGACATACAAAGCCATTGGCGCTTCTTTTGATGTTTTATAAGAAGTGTTATTTCCTTTATTGCCAATCACAAAATCATCATCGCCATCACCATCTAAATCGGCTATTTCCAAGGTGTTCCACCAACCTGTCAACGCATCTAACGAGGTGGAAATTTTGCTTAAACGGCGTCCGTTATTTTTAAAAATAGTTGGCGCCATCCAGTCGCCAACAACCACCAGATCCTTTTTTCCGTCGCCATCCACATCGCTCCAGCCGGCAGAAGTCACCATTCCCAAACTTTTAAAATCGTACGCGCTTTTATCCGTTACATC
>PHDE01000158.1 GCA_002842505.1 Bacteroidetes bacterium HGW-Bacteroidetes-3
GCTCGTTTCATCTGTTTATATTTTATTTTTTATTGGTACAGATGCAGTTCGCTATTAATCATTTCTGTGTGTATCAAAATTTGTTATGCTCGTTTCATCACTTACTTTTGAAGAAATATTTACCTATAAAATAGGAGTGATAAAGATAGGTGTTAAAAGGTGATTAATATGTAACAAAAGTTGCATATTGACGATAAAAATTATTATTTTAACTCATTTAAATAATTGGTTATCAGTTTTTTATCATCTTCTGAAAGTTTAGTGTCCCTATGAATTAATGTATAAGTCCAAAGAGGCATTTCATCATCTCTAACTTGGCTTATGATAGATTTTATTTTGCTTTTTTGCCTTCGTTCTGAGTACCCTCCAAATTCACTAAAATTTAATTCTTTTTTACCCTCTTTTATGTGATGTTCCAAAAACCAGCTCACCGGCTGTATTTTATTGTACCAGGGATAATTGGTGTTGTTGCTGTGGCAATCATAACAAGAATTTTTGAGCAAATTTTGAATATTAGTTGGAACAGTAAAAGTTTTGGTAAAATCTGTTTCCAAAACTTCATTGTTTTGATTGCGTATTGTGGGCATAAATTGAATGCCCACAAACGCGATCAACAAAAAAAGAAACACTTTTTTAAAAAGTTTCACTTAGTTTATTTGTTTTTGAACACTGCCGCATTTTAGCATTTTACTTCCAAAATAAGGATTGTTGATTTCTTTGCTTTCGCTTAACCATATAGCACCTTTGTTATTGCTTGCCATCGGACAAAAATCTTGGTAAAGGGTTTTATCTGTTCCAACCAAAGAAATGAGTTCGTTAACGTCTTTGCTCAAATCTTCAAAGTGCTCTCTTTGGTGCTCAAGAGGGTTTTTTGCAATATGTTCCGCATGTTCCTTTGCGCTTTCTGCAATTTCCATATATTTTGAATGTTGGCTTTCGGATAATTTACCCATTTCAAAATTTGAAAATGCAGTAAGCATCATTTTTGCGCCTTCAGCAGCTTTTTTACTGTCGTCTTTAATTAATGCATTCTTTAACACAAGATATCCATCAATTATTGCCGATGTTAAATCACTTTTTTGGGTGGTGGCATCCATAGTTTTATCTGCTTGCATCGTTCCATCCATGGAAGAATGGTCGTGATTGTCAGTTCCCATTTGCATTTCATTGTTGTTCATTTCATTTGATTCTGCTTTTTTTGGATCGGTTTTACAAGCGCTTAAAAATAGTACTGCGAATGCTACTGCATAAATTGAATTTTTCATTTTTTTTGATTTTAATAATTAATAATTTTTATTTTTCTAAAGAAACACCTCTTAACCGAAGTGAATTTGCAATCACCGACACCGAGCTAAAACTCATGGCCAATGCGGCAATGATGGGCGATAACAACAATCCGAATACAGGGAATAAAACGCCTGCGGCAATTGGTACGCCCAACACATTGTAGGCAAAAGAGAAAAATAAGTTTTGTTTGATGTTTCTCATCACGGCGTGACTTAAATTTTTAGCTTTAACAATTCCCTGTAAATCGCCTTTTACCAAGGTCATTGCGGCACTTTCAATGGCCACGTCGGTTCCTGTTCCCATCGCAATCCCAACATTTGATTGGGCAAGTGCGGGCGCATCATTGATACCGTCGCCGGCCATGGCAACTATTTTTCCTTCGGATTGCAATTTTTTAATAAATTTTAATTTGTCTTCCGGTAAAAAACCTGCCTTAAAATTGGTTAAACGCAATTCGTCGGCAACAGCTTTGGCCGTATTTTCATTGTCGCCGGTTAACATAATCACTTCAACGCCTTGTTCCATTAAAGTTTTAATGGCAGTGGCGCTTGTTAATTTAATGGCATCTGTAATACTCACATAACCCAAAGCTTTTTGATCAACAGAAATATAGGAAACTGTTTTCCCCAACTTTTGTTCGGCTAAAATCTGGGCTTCTAAATCTTTTGGAACTGAAGTCTTCATTTTTTCCATCAGTTTTTTATTGCCCAAAGCCACTTTGTTTTTGCCAACGGTGCCAGTGACGCCCATTCCGGTAACCGCCTCAAAATCATCAACTTTAGTCAGTTTTGTTTTAGTTGCTTTGGCATATTTTACAACCGCTTGCGCCAAGGGATGTTCGCTATATTGGTTTAAAGAAGCGATTTGCTGCAATAAATCTTTTGAATCTCCTTCCAAAGCAATCACTTTTTCAACAGAAGGTTTTCCTTCGGTTAGTGTTCCTGTTTTATCGGTGATTAAAACATTTACCTTGTTCATCGTTTCAAGCGCTTCGGCATTTTTAATTAAAATACCACTTTGTGCTCCTTTGCCAACGCCAACCATCACGGACATAGGCGTTGCCAATCCCAATGCACACGGACAGGCGATAATCAAGACCGCAACCGCATTCACAAAAGCATAAACCACGGCGTTCTTGTCGGGTCCAAAATATGCCCAAACCATAAAGGTGATGATGGAAATTCCAACTACAATGGGCACAAAATATTTTGAAATGGTATCCGCCAATTTTTGGATGGGCGCTCTGGAACGGCTCGCATCGCTGACCATTTTAATAATTTGTGACAATAACGTTTCTGAACCCACGCGTTCGGCTTTCATCACAAAAGATTTTGTGCCGTTGATGGTTCCCGAACTTACCTTGTCGCCGGCTGTTTTATCAACAGGAATAGGTTCTCCGGAAATCATAGATTCATCGATGCTACTGCTTCCTTCAACAATAATGCCGTCAACGGGAATTTTTTCTCCAGGTTTTACGCGCAATAAATCGTCTTTTTTGATGGAATGAATCGATACAATTTTATCTTTCCCATCCACCACCAAAGTAGCTTCGGAAGGAGCCAGTTTTAACAATTCTTTGATGGCGCCGCTGGTTTTGCTGTGCGCACGGGCTTCCAGTAATTGTCCCAACAACACCAAAGTTAAAATAACCGCCGTTGCTTCAAAATACAGGTCAACACCGCCCATGTCACTTTTAAATTCCTGCGGAAAAACATCAGGGAATAAAAGAGCGACAATGCTAAACAAAAATGCGGCTCCAGTGCCTATTCCCACCAGCGTAAACATATTTAAATTCCAGGTAATGATCGATTTCCAGGCACGCACATAAAACATCCAGCAGGTATAAAATACCACGGGAAGCGTCAATATAAACTGTGACCAATCCCAATAAATCTGGGGCATTATTATCTCTAACGGATTTGTAGGAAGATGCATAGACATCGATATTATAAAAACCGGAACGGCAAAAATGAGCGATAGCTTCATTTTTTTGAGCAACTTCAAATAGGTTTTGTCCTCTTCGCTTTCCGTTGGTTCCATAGGCACCAAATCCATGCCGCAAATTGGGCAGGAACCAGGTTCGTCTTTAATGATTTCTGGATGCATCGGACAAGTATATTGTGTTGCCTGAATGGCTTTTGGCTGTTCAATTAAATCCATTCCGCAAACCGGACAATCGCCGGCTTTGTCGTACGTTTTTTCGCCTTCACAATGCATCGGACAGTAAAAAACACCGTTTCCGTCTTTTACAGGTTCGTGTTTGTGAGGCTTTTTGTTTTCTTTTCCCGGTATTTCAATAGTATAATGCAAACCTGCTTTTAAAAATTCCTGCTGAAAAGTTTCTGTTGAAATGTGTTTTTCCATTTCAATTGTTGCTTTTCCTTCCTCTAAATTTACAGAGGCTTTTAATACGCCTTTTATGTTATTTAAGGTGTCTTCGGCATTGGTTCTGCAACCATTGCAGGTCATTCCGGTTATTTTATAAGTGTGTTTCATCTGTTTATATTTTATTTTTTATTGGTACAGATGCTGTTCGCCATTAATCATTTCTGTGTGTATCAAAATTTGTTATGGCTCGTTTCATCATTAGATTTATTTAACTGTTTAGGTTTTTTTATGAAGACCCTTGCTTAACGTTAAATTACTATAAATTGTTTTGTGCCTTTATAGGAAAATGGAATTTATAATGATTTGATAGTTGAATCATTCTCTAAAGGGTAAATTCCATTTTCTTAAGTCAGGACTTTTTACTAAAGTTTATGTTCTTTTTTCGTGTCCATCTTTTTTTCTTTAAGTTCCATTCCGCATTTTGGACATTCCCCAGGTTTGTCGCTTTTAATATCACTATGCATTGGGCAGGTAAAATTATTGGCCATATTTTTATGGTTCATATCCATTGAATCATGCTTCATTCCCATTATTGTGGAATCACATTTCATTCCCGTTTTTGTGGAATCCATTTTCATTCCTGCGCAACATTGATGATTTTTAGCAACTTCCATTTTAGTTAATTCCATGCCGCATTTTGGGCATGCGCCCGGTTTGTCGCTTTTTACATCTGCATGCATCGGGCAAGTGTAAGCAGCTTTTTCTGTTTGCGTTTGTTTAACTTTGGTCTGTTTTTTATCTTGGCTATGAGCAAGATTTAGGGTTAACATTAACAATACGAATAAACTAATTTTTAAGGTTTTCATTTTTAAAGGTTTTTTATTAAATTTTAAATGTTAAATAACTGATTAATGGCGGCTCCAATAATAATAAGGGCAACAATTCCCCAAAGCGCTCTTTTCCCCCAAATTTCTATTTTTGATCGGGATTCTGATCCCGTTTTGCAACAATCTTTCATCTGTTTAAATTTTATTTTTTAGCGATAGCAGCTGCTGCCTGGCAGATAAATACTCCGTTAATCATTCCTTTGTGTGTCGGAATTTGTAATGCTCGTTTCATTTTATGGTTGTTTTAGTTTCCCCACAAGTTGGCATGGCTTTACCAAAATAGGGGTTTTTGATTTCTTTTGAAAGGCTTAGCCAATAAGCTCCTTTATTGTCGTTGGCCATCGGACAAAATTGTTCATATACTTCTTGGTCAACGCCAAACAATTTTACCGCTTTTACTAAATGGGCCGACAAATGTTTGAAATGATTTCTTTGATATGCAATTTCTGATGTTTCTGAAATAGAAGTTGAAGAAGCTTTAATTTCTTTAACAATTAACATCCAATGATCGTGCGCATCCTGGTTGGTTAACAATTTCATGTCAACCTTTTCTAAAGCATTCAACAGTGCTTTGACCGATTTTTTAGCTGTATTATGATCATCTTTAACCAAATCATCTTTTAAATTCAAGTATTGGTCAAATACTTTTTTTAATTGATTCTTAAAAGTTGCCGAAACAACAATTCGTTCTGCTATTTTGGTATGGTCAGTAACATTTTTTGTTTTAGGGGCATCCATATTTTTCATTTCTTCGGCACTCATCTTTGGCTTGGAAGTGTTGGTTTTTTTGTCGCCTCCCATATCCATTCCGGGCATAGGATTGCCTCCGCCATTTCCTTCCGGGCTCATCATACTTGGTCTGCCGGAAAGTTGTACCGCAGCATCAACTGTAAAGGTTCCGTTGGAAACAATTTCCTCGCCTGTTTCCAATCCACTTTTTACGATGTAAGAATCTCCAAGTGCTGGCCCTAAAGTGATTTCACGCATTTTAAATCCGGAGCCTTGTTTTACATAAACCACCGAGCGTTTTCCAGTCCACAATACAGCCGATTTGGGAATTACCATTTCTTGGGAATCCTCTTTTCCAATGTCATTTTTCACAACCCCAGAAGCGAACATCTCTGGTTTTAGCCTTCCGTCTTTATTGTTCACTTCCACACGGGCAGAAGCCACACGGGTTTGGGAATTAATCAACGGATCAATAAAACTTATTTTCCCTTTGAAGGTTTCCCCGGGAAATGAGTTGACGGTATATTCAATGTCGCTGCCTACCTTAATCCAGGCAAGTTCACTTTCATACAAATCGAATAGCACCCAAACTTTGGAAAGATCCGAAATCTCGTAAATTGGCATTCCCCGTTGTACATAATCGCCCAAATCAACCATTTTTTTGGTCACTACGCCATTTACGTCGGCATGTATGGAAAATCGCTGAATGGGTTTTTTATTGGCAAGAATTTGATTGATTTGCGCTTGCCCTATTTTCCAGTTTCGTAATTTTTCCTGGGCGGCTTCAAACAATTCCGGCTGACTTTCCTTGATGTTTGCCGCCTGCAGCAATTCTTCTTGGGCAGTCACCAAATCTGGTGAATAAACGGTGGCCAATGTTTGTCCGCGTCCCACTTTTTCACCGGTAAAGTTGATGGAAATTTGTTCAATCCTTCCAGGAATATGGGTAGATTGTGAATAAGCATTGCGTTCATCAATCTGCACTTTTCCGTTCAATCTTATTTCTTTCTTTGCATCGCTTGAACCCACAATCATCGTGGTGATATTGGCCAATTTCATGGCATCTTCACTCATTTGAAAACTATCGGGATCAACGCCTGCGTTTGCCGTTTCCACCGGAATTAAATCCATTCCGCAGATGGGGCAAAGACCCGGTTCATTCTTTCTGATTTGAGGATGCATCGAACAGGTCCATATTTGTTCAATTTCCGCATCTGCATGGTTGTGATTTTCCGCTTTTTTTTCGCCTCCGCCAAATAAAATCCAGCCCAATAGGATTCCAACAATTAGAATTCCGGCTGTTTTCAGTAAATTTTTATGTTTTGTTTTCATCTGTTTATATTTTATTTTTTATTGGTACAGATGCAGTTCGCCATTAATCATTTCTGTGTGTATCAAAATTTGTTATGGCTCGTTTCATCTGTTTATATTTTATTTATTAGGGGTAACAGCTGCTGTCTGCCTACCGGTAGGTAGGTTCGCCATAAATCATTTCTTTGTATCAAAATTTGTTTTGCTCGTTTCATTATTCTTCTGATTTTGAAATTAAATAATCCAACTTGGCTTCTGCCGTAAATCCGTTTTTTATCGCCTCCACCTTTTGGGTTTGCAGCATTAGGATGTCTTGGTTCATTTGTAAAACCTCTTCAAAATCTATGGTGGCATTGCTAAACCCGGAAACCAGCAATTTGTTTGCTTGTCCTGAACTCACCAGTTGTTTTTCGTATAAAGTAATGAGCTGTGCTGCTTTTTTAAGATTGTAAACCGCCATTTCATAAGCGCTTTGCAATTCATTTTTTTGGGCTTCCTGTTCCTGTTCCATGCTGCTTACCATAAACGCGGCTTCTTTTTTGGCGGCGTTGTATTTTTTTCTGAAAATTGGCAACGTTACCGTGAACATCGGCATAATGGCATCTTGTCCGTTCATTTCCGGATTGGCATCGGTGCGTTTGGATATGATGGAATAATCAATTCCCAAACCAAGCATGGGCAATCCTTCTTTTTGAGCCACTATTTTCTGAATTTCATAAGATTCTTTTTGCTTTTCCAATCCAATGACGCTGGGATGGTTTTTAAATAAATCTTCCGTATTCAGCAAAATTTCCGGTTTTTTAAACAGCAGCGTATCTTGCACTTGTACGGCTATTTCGGGTTCCCGGTTCAGCATTAAATTAAATTGGGTTTCCAATGGTTTCATCATTTCCTCAAGCAATTTAATTTCTGTAATTGCGGCTTCTCTTTTAATATCCACTTTAATCACATTTACCATGGGCGCATTTCCACTTTTGAAACGGCTTAACGACAATTCGCGGTAGGAATCCAAAATAGCCAAATTTTCTTTTTTAAGTTGAATGGTTTTGTCAAGCGCATACAATTCTGCATAAACCGATTTTATGTCGAAGAATAACTGGTTTCTCAGGTTTAAATAATTCTGAAACTTGGCTTCAGCCATTAAAACGGAGGCGTCTTCTTTTGCCTGAAGGGTTCCAAACCACGGAAACATCTGCATCAATGAAAACTTGGCTTCCTGCGTTCCTAATCTTGTTTCAATCATTTGGCCAAAAGCACTCATCGTTAAAGAAGGATCCGGCAAACTAGAAACTTGGGGCGCTTTTTGCATCGCCGCTTCAAATTGCGCGTAAGCTGATTTCAATTTCGGATTGTTTTCTGTCGCTGTTTTTAGATAGTCCTCTAAAGTTTGGGAGAAGCCCCCCAACCCCCAAAGGGGGAGCAATACTAGGATAAATTTCATCCCTGAAAATCGCTTTTGAAAATATTTTAATAAAGATTTTTTCATTACCTATTACTTTTTAATTCTATTGTTTCAAATTAGGAGAATCTGATTCTTCCCCTTCAAGGGAGTTAGAGTGGGCTACCACATTTTCCCTCCAGATTGCCTGCAATACCGGAACTACAAAAATGGTCATAATTTGAATCACCATTCCCCCAAAAATCGGGATAGCCATTGGCACCATAATATCCGATCCTTTTCCTGTGGAAGACAAAACCGGCAAAAGTGCAATA
>PHDE01000159.1 GCA_002842505.1 Bacteroidetes bacterium HGW-Bacteroidetes-3
TTTTTTGCTACTACTAGAACTTGGTTTAAATGAAAAGTGTTTGGCGTTAAATAATATTTTGGATGTTCTTTAAAATAGGATACTGCTACTTTTTTAGTTTTAAAGCCAATAAACCTAATTTCTAATGTATCAGAAGCAAACTTGTCACTTATTTCAAATTTACCATCTTCATTTGTAATTGTATAATAATTAGCTCCACTAATAATTTTAATAGTTGCGTAAGGTAGCGATTCGTTGGTTTGTTGATCAAAAACAAAACCTTCAATAGATGTTTGGGAAAAAGTATTTAAACCGATAAAAGTTATTGCAACTAGCAATATTGTTTTGTGGAGTGATGCCTTTGTTTTCATAGCCGGTTTTTTTGAGGTTTTTACCATTGTTAATTTTTTATTAAAAAATAGTTCCTTTTTAAATTTTGAAATTATATTTGCCTCGAACATTTAAAGACACTCAAGGTTTGTGTCTATTCTTCGCGAGAGAATATTTTATTAATTCAAATATTTTAGAATTAATTCTTTTACTTTTGGATCTGAAGGTTTATAAGCATTGGCGTCAATAATTTTTCCTTCTTTATCTATTAATATAAATCTTGGGAATGTTTTTAATTGATAATCTTTAAAAAATGAAATATTCGAGTCTGGAGCAAAAAGTTGGATTCCAGAAAGTTCTTTATCGTTTACAAATTTCTCAAAATTTTCTTTTTTATCGTTTGTGCAAATACTTACAAAATGTATATCCTTATTCCTAAATTCTTTTTCAATCTTTTTTAATGAAGGAATTTCTTGTATGCAAGGTAAACACCAAGTTCCCCAAATATCAATATATACTAATTTACCTTTTAAACTTTCAAGTGTTACTATACGATTATTGACATCATATAATTCAAACGTAGGAGAAATTGTTCCTTTTGATATTTTTTTAAGGTTTAAATACGTTTTTTCAATTTCATTACGATAATCTTCGTTTTTTTCAATTGACATATATTTATTATAAACTTCATCAAAATTTCTAGTCCTATTTATTGCAAACTTCATTGTGTTATATGCTAGTTCATCTTTAATCTTTTGATTATTAATTTCAGCATCAATAATTTCAAGTGATGCCAAGAAGTTATTCCACTCATATTTGTTTTTATATAGTTTAAATCCTACAAATGAGTCTACATAACTCATATAGTCTGGATGCATTAACAATTTTTCATTTGATAAAAAAGAGCTATTAAAATTATATAAAAAGTTATCTGAAACTTGAAAATCATTCTTCCCAATAATAGATCCTCTTCCTTGCCTATATCTATTTAATAATTTTACTCTATCATTTTCAATTATAAAAGTTTCACATAAGTTAAAATCTTTATCAAGGTTCTTATATGTATTAAAAAAATAAGTTTTAATTATATGCATAGAATCAGATAACTTTAAAATTTTCTCTTCATTTAAACTTAAATAGTACTTGTAATTTTCAAAATTTTTATCAAATTCTTTTTTTTGAGACAAATAATTGTTTTCATTCGCTCCAATTCCTTTAAATGATATTGAATAGTCCATACTATTTGATAGGATATTAACCTGTAAATTGTATGAGGGTTTTAAAAATAATAATTTTGTTGATGTTTTAAAGTCTCCTATATAATAATAACCTTTAGGAATAAATAATGTGTCATTAAAAGTTAGTTCTTTTGAAAGTGAAATTGTTTTAATAGGTTTACGATTTTTGTTAAGTAGTTGCAAGCTGTCAATATTCTCGCCTTCAATTGTTCCAGCAAAAACAACGTAGTCGATTTCTTTTTTATTATTTGTACAAGATAATAATATCGTTAATGAAATGTAAAGTACTAATTTATATAATTTCATAAAGCGGTTAATTTTTTAAGTTGAATTGAATTAACTACTAGTTTCAATAGAAACTTAGAAACTAGTAGTTAGGATTGAAGATTACATTGTAGCGCAATAATGCCAATTTGATTCTCCGCCACAATATCTTGTTAAACAAAGATTTCCAGCACAACCCCAATCATGACCCATTGAAGAACCACATTCATCTGTACAATTTTGTTGCATTTCACCCCCATTAATCATTTTTTGTTCCGCTTTGTTTAAAGCTTTTCCTAAATTTAAAAATTGTTTTTTAATAATTAAAATTTATAAATTATATTTGCCCTGAACATTTAAAGACTCTCAGGGTTTGTCTATTCTTCGCGAGAGAATGAATGAATTAAATCAAATTTTTTAGAATTAATTCTTTTGCTTTTGGATCTGAAGGTTTATAGCACGCAGCCTAAATCGAAGATGATGGTATCAATTTTACAATTCATTTTTGGTTTCTTTTTGTCCTTGTTGCATTAAATAAGCTTTGATAAAATCGTCCAAATTACCGTTCAAAACGGCTTCGGCATTTCCTGTTTCATGGCCGGTTCGCACATCTTTCACCAATTTATAGGGATGCAATACATAATTTCTTATTTGTGACCCAAATTCAATTTTCATTTTGCCTGCTTCAATATCGCTTCTTGCTTCCTGTTGTTTTTTCAATTCAATTTCATACAATTGCGATTTCAGCATTTGAAGGGCACGTTCTCTATTTTCGTGTTGTGATCGTGTTTCGGAACAAGATAATTGTATGCCTGTCGGTTTGTGGGTAAGCTGCACTTTTGTTTCCACTTTATTCACATTTTGGCCACCAGCGCCACTGGAACGTGCAGTTATTATTTCAATATCTGCTGGGTTTATGTCTATTTCAATACTGTCATCAACAAGCGGATACACATAAACAGAAGCAAATGAAGTATGGCGTTTTGCATTGCTGTCGAAAGGAGAAATTCTAACCAGCCTGTGCACGCCGTTTTCGCCTTTTAAATACCCAAAAGCAAATTCACCTTCAATTTCGAAAGTCACTGTTTTTATGCCAGTAACATCGCCTTCCTGAAAATTGAGTTCTTTTACTTTATATTTTTTATTTTCTGCCCACATCAAATACATCCGCATCAACATTTGCGCCCAATCACAACTTTCCGTACCGCCCGCTCCTGCGGTAATTTGAAGCACGGCACTTAAATTATCGCCTTCTTCAGAAAGCATATTTTTAAATTCAAGGTCCTCCAGCAAAGAAATTGTGGTGTCATATTGCTGTTCCACTTCTTTGTCAGTCACGTCACCTTCGGCATAAAAATCGAGTAAAACCGGCAATTCGTCAAAATTTGTCACTATGGAATTAAAATCATCCACCCATTTTTTCTTGAACCGAAGATTTCTCATCACAATTTCGGCTTCTTTGGGGTTGTTCCAAAAAGTCGGGTTCCCGGTAAGTTCTTCCTCGTTTGAAATTTCAATGGTTTTCTTGTCTATTTCAAGATATATTTTTAACCGGTCAATGCGCTCCTGCAGTTTATTGATATGTTCGTTTGTAATCATTTTTCTTTTTAAGAACTACAAAAATACCTTTTCATTTTTAATCTGCACAAATAAATTTGATTGGTTATATTTCAATCAAACTAATTATGGTATTTTTGGATGAAATCTTTTTTTGCTGAAAAGGGGGAAATTGTGGATTTAATGCCGCATTAAATTAAAAAAAAATTATAAATCTCAAAACATAAACAATGCAAATAAATCTAGTGAGTGACACCGTAACCAAGCCAACCAAAGGAATGCTAAAAGCAATAATGGAGGCCGAAGTTGGCGACGATGTTTTTAAAACCGACCCAACAGTCAATAAATTACAGACGAAAATTGCCAAAATGTTTGGTATGGAAGATGCCTTATTTTTTCCTTCGGGAACTATGGCAAACCAAACGGCGATTAAGCTTCACACGCAACCCGGCGACAGAATGTTTTGCGATAAATGGGCGCACGTGTACAATTTTGAAGGCGGCGGCGCTGCATTTAATTCAGGTGTCACTTCGCATTTAATTGATGGTGACCGCGGAATGTTCTCCGCAAAACAATTGCACGAAGCGGTTTCCGGCAGAACAGACATTCACGTGCCTTGGTCCAGTTTGGTTGTGGTGGAAAATACCACCAATAAAGGCGGCGGAGCTTGCTGGGATTATGAGGAATTGTTAAAAATTAAACAAATTTGCACCGACCATCATTTGGCATTGCATTTGGATGGCGCACGCATATTTAATGCTTTGGTGGCCAAAAATGAAACGCCTAAACAATATGGCGAAATATTCGACACCATTTCGGTTTGCTTGTCAAAAGGGTTGGGTGCGCCGGTTGGTTCTGTGTTATTGGGATCTAAACTTCATATCCAAAAAGCATTGAGAATCCGAAAATTGTTTGGCGGCGCTATGCGGCAAGTTGGTTATTTGGCGGCTGCGGGAATTTATGCATTGGACCATCATATCGACCGTTTGGCAATAGACCATACGCGCGCTAAAGTCATTGGCGTGGCATTGCAAAATTGTAAATTGGTAAAATATGTGGAACCTATTGAAACCAATATTGTTATTTTTAACGTCATAGATTCCATCAATGAAGAAGATTTTGTGAACCGTTTAAAAAAAGCGGGAATATCCTTAATATCAATGGGACAAGGCAAATTACGTATGGTAACCCATTTAGATTTTACCGAAGAAATGCTTGAAATGGTGGTAAGCACTTTAGAAAATATTTAATTAATAAAGCGAAATGTTGAAACAAATTAATGTCTGCCTTTTTTGTGGGCATTTCCCTGCGGGCCGGGCTTTCACTGCAATCTTTTATTGCGAAATGGCAATAAAAGGATTTCCGTTCAATCCCTAATGCAGTTTCAAGCAACAATTTAAAATGAAACATTTATCATTCAAAATTCATTAAGCGCTCTTTGCGATCTTAGCGGTTAAATGCAAATTTCGAATGAATTTTTAAATTTAAATTTAGGAAACATTAACATAGAATTTTTGAAAATATAATCTGATAAAAAAATGAAAACTTTAAAATTTACAATAATTGTGCTTTTTTTGGCCATTGGCACAACCGCATTTTCGCAATCGGAAATCGATAAAATATTGACTGAAATTGCTACCGCACCTTCTGCGGAACGCATAGAAAAAGACATCATAAAATTGGTGGGTTTTGGAACGCGCCATACGTTGTCTGATACTATTTCTAAAACCAGGGGAATTGGCGCAGCGCGCCGTTGGGTGAAATCCACTTTTGAGGAAGTGTCCAAAAATTGCAATAACTGCTTGGAGGTAAGTTATTTGGGTGATTTGGTAAAAGCCGACGGAAGCAGAATTATAACAGATACCAAAGTGGTGAATGTGATGGCCATTCAGCGCGGCACAACGTATCCAAACCGCTATGTGATTATGTCGGGCGATATTGATTCCAGGGTTTCTGAGGCCAATAATTTTAAGTCAGATGCACCCGGTGCAAACGACAATGCAACGGGATTGGCAGGAACTATGGAAGCCGCACGCGTTTTAAGCAAGTATAAATTTCCGGTTTCCATTATTTATGTGGGTTTGTCGGGCGAAGAACAAGGTTTGTACGGTGGAAAAATTTTGGCAAAATATGCCAAAGAAAATAATTGGGAAATTGTTGCTGTTTTAAACAATGATATGATTGGAAATATTGAGGGAATTGATGGCGTAATTGACAACAGTACTTTTAGGGTTTTTTCTGAAGCCATTGCCGTAAATACCACTGAAAAAGAACGCAACAGTATGCGTTTTTACGGCGGCGAAGTGGACGGAACTTCCCGACAATTAGCGCGTTATGTGGCTAAATTGGCCGAACAATATATGACCAATTTAAAACCGATTATGGTTTACAGGCTCGACAGGTTTGGAAGAGGCGGCCATCACCGTCCGTTTAACGATGAAGGTTTTACGGGCGTAAGAATTATGGAAACACACGAAAATTACAACCGCCAGCACCAAGATATTCGGGTTGAAAACGGCATTAAATATGGCGATGTGCTGGCAGGCGTAAACTTTGAATACGCAGCAAAATTAACCGCGGTAAATTGTTTAACGTTGGCTTCTTTGGCGGCAGCGCCTTTGGAACCTCAAAATGTGATGATTACCGGCGCCGTTGAACCTTCAACGCGTTTAAAATGGGATGAAGTTGCCGATAAAAACAGCATTGGCTATAAAATTTATTGGCGCGACACCACTTCGCCGCAATGGCAATACAGCCGATTTGTGGGCAAAACAACCGATTATACGTTGAAAAATATTGTGATCGATAATTATTTGTTTGGCGTGGTTAGTGTAGGAGAAAATGGCGCGGAAAGTTTGGTGCAGTTTCCAAGAAAATTAATTCCTGCCGGGATTTAATTATTTCAAACAATTCCGACTTAATAAAAAATATATTAGGGAATGAAAAAAATAATTATAATAATTCTGGTTTTTGCAACAGCAAACATTGATGCACAATCCATACTAACAAAAAAATCAAAAATGTCAGATAAATTAGAAATTGCCACTTTGGCAAACGGTTGTTTTTGGTGTACAGAAGCCATTTTTCAACGATTAAAAGGTGTTGAAAGCGTCACTTCGGGATATTCAGGCGGGAAAGTTAAAAATCCGACTTACAATGAAGTAACTTCAGGAGAAACCGGACACGCGGAAGTGATTCAAATTCAATTCAATCCTTCAGAAATTACTTTTCAAGAAATTTTGGAGGTGTTTTTTGCAACACACGATCCAACAACTTTAAACAAACAGGGTTATGATGTTGGCACACAATACCGTTCCGCCATATTTTACCATTCATCAGCGCAAAAGGAAGTTGCCGAAACTTTTATAAAATCCTTAACGGAAGCCAAAGTTTTCGATAAAAAGATAGTTACCGAAGTTACGGAGTTCTCTGTTTTTTATCCTGCGGAAGCTTACCATCAAAATTATTATAACAACAATAAAACCCAAGGTTATTGTATGGCGGTGATCAATCCGAAATTGGAAAAATTTATTAAAAAATACAAGGATAAGTTAAAAAAATAATTGATTTTTACGGTGTTTTATGATAAATAGCTAAGCATTATACAGCTATAATTTTTCACCATTAATTTGATTTAAGGATAGCTTCTAAAATCAGCTATTTAGCTTTGCTTTGTGTATCTCTTTTTGTCTCAGTGTAAATGGTGAAATAATTATTGCACAGAGATTCACAGAGAAAAATATGATTTAAAATATTTTTTAACTTGTTTGTCAATTTTTTAATTTTTAATTTGTTTTGACCACAAACTGCGTTAGTGATTGAAGTGGAAATCCTGGCTTTGCGAGGTACGAAGCGAAGACAGATTGGAGCGAAAAGCACGCCCCGCCAGCTGGCGGGGAACGCCAACCAAAAAGGCAGGCAGGCCCACCAAAAAGGCAGGCAGGCTCAGATTATTACCTAATTTTAAATATATTTAGCTGAAAATTAATAATGTATGCGTAAAAAATACAAATTATTGTTGTGGGGAATTATTTTTGACGGTATTGGCATACTTTCATTCGCAATTCCTTTTTTAGGTGAATTTTCAGATGTTATTTGGGCGCCGATTTCTGCTTTTTTAATTTACAAAATGTATGGCGGAATTTTGGGAAAAGGAGCGGGAATTATTTCTTTTGTTGAAGAAATTGGTATTTTTGGCACCGATTTTTTGCCCACATTTACCTTAACGTGGATTTATAAATATCTTATCAAAAAAGTGAACGATTAGGCTTCCTTAAAAAAACGTTTAAAACCCATTCTTGAAAGTGTTTTTTTCGAAAAAGCCGAAAAGAATTTATATTGTCCGAAAAGAAATCCGACCAAAGGCAACGTAAATTGATAAATTAAGAAAATCAGCACAATTCTTACCGGCCAAAACAACCAAGGATCGGTAGTTTCCCGGTCTAAACCAATTAAATGTGTCAGCGGTTTAGCTACCCAGGCGGCGAAAGAACCATTCACAGAAAAAACGATAATAATTAATACGACTTGAAAGTTAGAAGTTAATCCCCAGCGTTTTTTTAATTTTTCCATTTTGTTAAATTTCTGGACAAAAATACATTTATATTTTTAAAAGCAAAAAATCAAATGAGCGTTCAAATAAAATAAATTTAATTTTTTTTATTTTAACTTATTTTGTTTGAATTGCCACTAATTTATCGCCAATAAATTTATGCAATATGATATTTATAATCAATAATTTACGCATTGAATGACGATTGTAACTAATCAGTACTTAAAGTGCCTAAAGTTTGAAGTACTTAAAGTTAAAAAAAGGGATTTTTATGAAGTAAAACAGTTTCAATGATATTAGAAAT
>PHDE01000160.1 GCA_002842505.1 Bacteroidetes bacterium HGW-Bacteroidetes-3
TCATTGGGTTAGGTTTTTTTGCAATTACAAAGAACCAATTTTTGGTTCGTAACCCAATGGTTTTTATTTAATTATTCCTTAACTTAATGACATTGCCCTAAAGGGACAAGGTAAAATTGAATAAAATATGATAAAACTCTTTCGTAACATCCGGAAAAAACTCCTTGAACAAGGCAAAACCGCCAATTACCTTAAATACGCCATTGGTGAAATTGTGTTGGTGGTTATTTACAAAACTATTTTATGTCCCGTTAGGGACAACATTTGGGAAGCAATCAATATTAAACAAAACCCTCGTGCCTTTAGGTACGAAATATAAACACGCAATTATGGCAAACACCTATACACAAATACATATTCAGGCAGTTTTTGCGGTACAGGACAGGCAGAACCTCATCAAAAATGAATGGAAAGATGAATTATACAAGTACATCACCGGCATCATCCAAAACCACGAGCATAAAGTATTACAAATAAACGGTATGCCAGACCACATTCACATTCTGATTGGAATGCGACCCACACAATCGCTTTCAGAATTAATGAAACAGGTAAAACAAGATTCGTCAAAGTGGATAAACACCAAGGGATTTGTAAAAGGAAAATTTTCGTGGCAAGCAGGTTTTGGTGCCTTTTCGTATTCTAAATCAGAAGTTCCCAATGTAATCAATTACATAATAAACCAAGAACATCACCATAAAACAATAACATTTCAAGAGGAATATTTACAATTATTAAAGGAATTTAATATTGAATTTGATGAACGATATATTCTCAAATCGGTGCTTTAATATATACTGTACCTAACGGCACAGAAAGCCATTGCAATAATAATTTGCTACCCATGTAAAGTCCCTAACGGGACAAGGTAAAATTGAATAAAATATGATAAAACTCTTTCGTAACATCCGGAAAAAACTTCTCAAAGAAGGTAAAACCGCCAATTACGTTAAATACGTTATTGGAGAAATTGTGAACTGTCCCGTTAGGGACAACATATGGGTAGCAAAAAACAGAAAAGACAAACAGCGTGCCTTTAGGTACGAAATATATACTGTACCTAACGGCACAGAAAACCAATGCAATAATAATTTGCTACCGATATAAAGTCCCTAAAGGGACAAGGTAAAATTGAATAAAATATGAATGAATTACCCCAAGGCAGAGCCTCGAGGTATCTATCGGAAGAAAGTAAAATTTTAGTTTTATGAAAACCTTAGGTTTTCAAACTTTCCTCTCTAACCCCGAGGCAGAGCCTCGAGGAATTTAACTTATTAAACATATTAACGACTATTTAAAACAATGATAAATCGCTTCAGCAATATAATTTACCAGCCGGCATCCGTAAAAAAAACACCTATTGAAGGTAAGAGAGCAAAACCTTAAAATAAAAACCATTATTAGCCCTTAGTTTTTTCTTTGAAATTTGAGTATTTTTGCGCTTATGATTAAAAATATACAGCTTCGGATTCCAATTCAAGAAGAAAAGATTGACGGAGTCTTAAAGAAAAAGGCAGCGCGTTTTTTAAATATTGCTGAAAAAGACATCAATGCCGTAAAAGTATTACGAAAATCTATTGATGCCCGGAAGTCTGATATTGTTTTTAATTATAAAGTAGCTGTATACATTCACGAGCAACTTCCGAAAACTTCGGAATATTCCTTCGAATATAAAGATGTTTCCAATGCAAAAGAAATCCACATTATTGGTTTTGGTCCGGCAGGAATGTTTGCCGCATTGCGTTGCATTGAGTTGGGTTACAAACCTGTTGTGTTGGAACGCGGAAAAAAAGTGCAGGAAAGAAGGCGCGATTTACGAGCCATAAATCAGTTTCATATTGTTGATGAAGATTCCAATTACTGTTTTGGCGAAGGCGGCGCTGGAACTTATTCCGACGGAAAATTATATACGCGAAGCCTCAAACGCGGCGATGTTCGCAGGGTTTTTGAAAATTTTGTTTTTCACGGTGCCACAGAAGAAATTTTGGTTGATGCGCATCCGCATATTGGAACCAATAAATTGCCTAGAATTGTAGAAAATATTAGGGAAACAGTTTTGAAACACGGCGGTGAAATCCATTTTGAAAGCAGGGTTGTCGATTTTATCATCAAAAACAATAAAATTCAGGCCATAAAATTACAGAACGATAAAGAAATGCCTGTTGAAGCCCTGATTTTAGCGACTGGCCATTCGGCGCGCGACATTTATTATTTATTGAACAGAAAAAATATTTCCCTAAAAGCCAAATCTTTTGCTATGGGCGTTCGGGTTGAACATCCGCAACAAATTATAGATGCCGTTCAATACCATTGCGATGGCGAAAGAAATGAATTGTTGCCGGCAGCTTCCTACAGCCTTGTGCATCAGGTTAATGAACGAGGGGTATATTCATTTTGTATGTGTCCGGGCGGATTTATTGTGCCAGCAGCAACGTCACCAGGAGAAGTGGTGGTTAACGGAATGTCTCCTTCAAAACGCAACAGCAAATTTGCCAATTCGGGTATTGTGGTGGAAATTAATGCCGATAAAGATTTGTACAAATACGAACAATTTGGTGTTTTGAAAGGATTGGAATTTCAAAAAGATTTGGAAAAACTGGCTTTTTTGGCTGGAGGAAGAACCCAGGCCGCACCTGCACAGCGCTTAACAGATTTTGTGGAAGGCAAATTATCAACAAGTTTAAATGAAACTTCTTATCAGCCAGGACTAAATTCAGCGCCTTTACATTCTTTGTTACCAAAATTAATAGGAGGAAGGCTGAGAACGGGTTTTATGGAATTCGGAAAAAAAATGAAAGGTTTTTATACCGAAGAAGCGAACGTTGTTGGGGTGGAATCCCGGACTTCTTCACCGGTAAATATTCCGCGAAAAGAAAATTTGGAACATCCTGAAATTGCCGGACTTTTCCCTTGTGGAGAGGGCGGAGGTTATGCCGGAGGAATTGTTTCTGCCGCTATGGACGGCGAGCGTTGTGCCGAAGCTGCGATAAAAATGTTACAGTAAAAAAGCAAGATTTATCTTAATTGCCATTTCAAGCATTCTTTAAAAAAATGTTTGAAAAGAAATAGCAAAGTGTTTGAAACTTCGATTCTTATACTCCATAATTTATCTCCAAAAGATCTCCGAATTGATAGCTTAAGCCCAATATTTCTATTGATTTTTTGCTGGAAATTACTTTTTGCTGAATTTCAGTAACTTCTTCAAAATTAGGATTTTCCAGTTCGATATCTAAAGTGCATTTTGTGTAAAATTCCTTTCTTGTTGGATGCGTATCCGCGCAACCGTTAAAAATTTGGTTCCAGGCATTTTTTTCGATGACTTTCTCAATGAGCTGAATGCAATCATCTTGGTGAATCATATTTACAAAACCCTCCGGATTTGGAATTTTCCGTCCGTTTTTAAAAAAGTTTCCCGGTTTTCTGTTATAGCCAAACAAACCTGCAAAACGAATAATGGCAGTTTCAAAATGCGTTGAATTTTTAAATAGATTTTCGATGGTAACCAAAGCGCAAGGCAAGGTTTCCGATTCTTCCGTCACCATTTTATCCGAATTTCCATAAACAGAAGTGGAACTGATGAAAATAACTTTTTTTACGGGAGATTTTTCAATATGGCCAATTAAATTTCTAAAACCCTCGATATCTTTAGAAGGCAAAGACACAATCAATATTTCCGAATCTAAAAATGCGGTAATATTAAGTTTTAGATAGGCAAGTCTTATTAAAAACGGCGTTATTCCCAATTCCTGAAATTCACTGAGTTTTGCTTCAGAAGTGGTGGAGCCTTTAACGGCAAATCCTTTTTTCATTAAACTGATGGCCAATGGTTTTCCAAGCCAGCCACATCCCAAAATACTGATTTTTTTCATTGCTGTATATTGCATATCGTATTAAAATGTGGAAACGTTATTTCTTTTTTAACCGCTAAGTTCACTAAGAATGACGCAAAGTTCGCAAAGTTGTAACGGATGAAATTTCGTTTATTAAAACAAATTTTATTTTTTAACGGCACTTTCCAATTCATTTAAACGCACCATCTTTTTGCGTTCCAAAAACTCTTGGATTCCTTCAAAATGTTCATTAACGCGCTTATTCCCAAATTCGTATATTTTATTCACCATTCCATCTAAAAAATCGCGGTCGTGCGATACGAGAATTAAAGTTCCGTCGAAATTCATAAGCGCTTGTTTCAAAATGTCTTTGGTTCGCATATCGAGATGGTTGGTGGGCTCATCGAGAATCAAAAGATTTACGGGTTCAAGCAGTAATTTAATCATTGCCAACCTTGTGCGTTCACCGCCCGAAAGCAC
The DNA here is from genome assembly GCA_002842505.1 of Bacteroidetes bacterium HGW-Bacteroidetes-3. Classification (GTDB taxonomy): domain Bacteria; phylum Bacteroidota; class Bacteroidia; order Flavobacteriales; family Flavobacteriaceae; genus Lutibacter. The sequence goes on from PHDE01000160.1 coordinate 4,311, forward strand.
TTTCACTTTTTTGTCCCAGTCTTCGCTGCTAAACATAAAAGCGCCCAAAAAATCCTTTATTTTGGTGCGAATATCTCCTTTTGCCACATTGTCAATGGTTTGAAAAACAGTGGCGGTTTCATCGAGCAAAGACGCTTCATTTTGGGCAAAATAACCAATCATGGTGTTGTGACCCAACGTTAGTTTGCCGCCGTGGTCAATTTCACCCATAATGGCTTTGATAAAAGTAGATTTCCCTTCACCGTTTTTCCCGACAAAAGCCACTTTTTCACCGCGTTGAATCGCGAAAGTTGCAGCATCAAACACCAAATGTTTATCATAAGTCTTCGACACATTTTCTGCCGTTACCGGATAAGTTCCGGATCGGGGAGAAGGCGGAAAGCGGAGTTTTAAATGAGAAGTGTCTATTTCATCAACTTCCACAATTTCAAGCTTTTCAAGCATTTTTACGCGCGATTGTACTTGTAATGTTTTTGAGTACGTTCCTTTAAAACGATCTATAAATTCCTGCGTGTCGGCAATAATTCTTTGTTGCTCATCCTGTTGTTTTTGTTGTTGTTCGCGGCGTTCTTTGCGCAGCTCCAAGTATTTGGAGTAATTGACTTTATAATCGTAAATGCGGCCCATTGTCACTTCAATGGTTCGTGTGGTGATTTTATCCACAAAAGCCCGATCGTGAGAAATTAAAATCACGGCTTTTCCGCTGTTTACCAAGAAATTTTCCAGCCATTGCACCGAATCTATATCTAAGTGATTTGTGGGTTCATCCAATAAAATCAAATCTGGATTTTGCAATAAAATTTTCGCCAATTCAATGCGCATCCGCCATCCACCGCTAAAATCGGAAGTTGGGCGGTTAAAATCGGCGCGTTCAAAACCCAATCCAAGCACAATTTTTTCTACTTCCGCGTCAAAATTAATTTCGCCGTTGCTGTATAATTTTTCGCTTAATGCGGAAACCTGTTCTATAATATTATAATATTCTTCAGATTCGTAATCGGTGCGAATGGTGAGCTGATGGTTGAGTTCATCCATGTTGGTTTGCATGGCCAATATTTCAGAAAAAGCCTGGGAAGCTTCTTCAAAAACAGTTCTGTCATTTTCCGTCATCAAATGCTGCGGCAAATAAGCGGTAATTTTATCTTTTGGGACAGAAATACGTCCGCTGGACGCTTTTTGATGTCCGGCAATTATTTTTAACAAAGTAGATTTTCCTGCGCCATTTTTTCCCATTAAGGCGATGCGATCTTTTTCGTTTATAACAAAAGAAATGTCCTTAAAAAGTGTTGTTCCTCCATATTCTACACTCAATCCTTCTACTGAAACCATTTTTTTTTGAAAATTAGGCCGCAAAGGTAATGAAAACTTGCATAATTGGACAAATTTCCGCAAATCTAGCCATAAAATAAATTAATTTTTTTGTGAAGGATATTTGGTTAAGTAAACTGGAAGTATTTTACTTGTTCCGTAGTCAATTCTAGCTTCGCAATCATATAAATCACCTTCAAATCTTAAATTTTTTGGGACACCAAATCTAAAAATTCCTTTTCCTTTCGCCATTCTTTCCAGTTTTTGAAATGCTTTTTCTGATAATTTCCCATATAATGAATCCAAAATTTCACATTGTTCTTCAGTTCCATGTATTTTATCCCAATTTTCTGCTTCTTTTCCCTTTAATAGATCATTTGAAAAATAAAGTTCCTTTAATTTTGGAAACGCATAATCAAATACTTTTTCAGAGCCTTGGCGGCCAAATTGAACAATCTCTTTGTTTCTTACAATAAACCAGCGAATAAAATCATTGTCCAATTTTGACAATTCACTTGCAGCAATTGCAGCAATGCCAATCCATTGTATTTCATGTCCTTGTTTAATTCTTTCTTTGTCGAACCAAATATAAAAATCTCTTATTTCACTTATAGTTTCATACTTTTTGTTCCCATTTTTTAGACTGAGATTGTAAGTATTTGCTTGACTCCAAACAGAAGTTTGATTTTTCCTGTCCTTTTTTAGCCAACAGCCATCAAAAAGCAATGAATTTTTTGTTTCTTTCTGATAAGATTTTAAATTTTTCCATTCTTGTGAAAAAACAAGATTTGAATTTATTAAAATGAATAATGTGAGTGTTTTGGATAAAAATTTCAAAAGTGAGATTGGTTTTATTTGCTAAATACGTTTAATTTAAACACAAATATACATTATAAAAAAAATCAAAGGTTAAATAATATATTGAAAGTTCAAATCGTATTCCGTAAACCAATTTGCGTATTCTATGATAAAAACCAAGTGAAAAAATATAAAAAATCAATTCAATCTTAAATTTGCAATTAACCGCAAAGAAATTTTGTTTTGTTTGACATTTGATTACGCTATTTTCAAAATCGTAAATCAAAAATCATAAATCGTAAATTATTTTGTTAGCGATTGAAGTGGAAATACTTTTTGGCGATTTTTCATCGCCAAAAAGATTGAAGCGTAAAGCGCGGCCTGAAAGGAAACGCCCAAAACAATTGATAATTAACAATTAAAAATGAATAATTAAAAGTTAGAAAAATCGCTAAAAACAATGAAACAAATAAACAACAAAATAACTGTTAATTATTTAACAAAATGACGCCGAATTGTAATTATTTGAATAATTAGCGCAATTTTATTAAACGTTTTTATATATTTGCCACACGAAACAAGAAACAATGTTATTTAGTCAATTCCATCATCATCATTTTTATACTGGCACTCAGGCGAGATGATATTGCATTGAATAAAATCAAAAATATATTTAAAAACCCGTTTGAGTAAATCAAGCGGGTTTTTTGTTTAACGCTATTAGATTTGCCCAAACACATTAAAATAAAAGATGAATAAAATAAAAATCGCAGTTCAGAAAGCAGGTAGATTAAACGAAGATTCGCTACAATTGTTAAAAGATTGTGGCATTTCCATAGACAACGGAAAAGACCAGTTAAAAGCCTCGGCAAGTAATTTCCCTTTGGAAGTTTTGTATTTGAGAAATGGAGATATTCCGCAATATTTAAAAGACGGCGTGGTTGACATTGCCATTATTGGCGACAATGTTTTGATTGAAAAAGGCAACGGAATTACTGTTGTTGAGAAGCTTGGATTTTCAAAATGCCGTGTTTCTTTGGCCGTTCCCAAAGGTGTAAATTACAAAAACATCAACGATTTGGATGGGATGCGCATTGCTACTTCTTATCCGAATACCGTAAAAGAATACTTTAAAAAGTTCAATTTAACGCCTGACATTCATATTATTAGCGGGTCGGTTGAAATTGCGCCAAGCATTGGTTTGGCCGATGCGATTTGCGATATTGTATCAAGCGGAAGCACACTGTTTAAAAATAATTTAAAGGAAGTTGAGGTGATGCTATACAGCGAAGCCGTTTTGGCTGTTTCACCAACTATTTCTGCGGAAAGCCAATTGGTGCTGGACAAACTTCAGTTTCGGATCCAGGCGGTTTTGAAGGCGAGAAAATCAAGATATATTTTAATGAATGCACCTAACGATAAAATTGCCGAAATTATTAAAATATTACCGGGAATGAGGAGTCCGACCGTATTGCCTTTGGCAGAAGCTGGCTGGAGTTCCATTCACACAGTAATAGAAAAAGACAGATTTTGGGAAGTGATTGATGAACTAAAGCTTTTGGGTGCCGAAGGTTTGTTGGTGGTTCCTATTGAGAAAATGGTGATTTAAAAGCCCCCTAGCCCCCGAAGGGCAATGTCATTAAGTTAAGACTTTGACGCCCATATTTTTGTCATTCCGAGGTACGAGGAATCTCATTATGC
>PHDE01000161.1 GCA_002842505.1 Bacteroidetes bacterium HGW-Bacteroidetes-3
TAACGTTTTGCAGCTACAAGAAGTTGGCGATTACGAAGCGCAAAACTGTCTACCAGCACTGAATCCCGTACATACGGGACATAAAGCTTAATTTAACCACTGCACCGCCAATTTCTTGTAAGTGCTGTTAGCGGTTCGCCCTTATTTTTCGGTCTTTGTAAGCCAATCTAATGCGTTTATTTTTTTTATTCCGTTATATGTGCCTGTGTCGTAATCCATTGTAATTAAAAGTTTTTCGTGATGGTCTGCAATACTGTCTAATGGTGCTAACTCACGTTCTAAAGTCGTTGCGTTTTGTACTGTTTGCGAAACTTGTATGTATTGTGTAAAACCTTTGTTATTACGGACAACAAAATCAACTTCTAAATCGTTGGTTTTTCCTATCCATACTTGGTTGTTTCTGCGTTTTAGCTCAAGATAAATTATATTTTCAAGTAAATGTCCTGCATCGCTTGCCAATTCTTTTCCAAGTAATGCGTTGCGAAAACCTAAATCCACCAAATAGTATTTTTCTTGCGTTGCCAAATGTTGTTTGCCTTTGATGTCATAGCGATTTACTTTGTAAAACAAATAGGATTCAACCAAAGTATCAATGTACTTTGACACCGTTTTGTTATCTATTTTCTTTTTGTTTGACGTTAAAACTTTGGCAATGTTTCCTGCTGAAACGCTTGAACCAACTGTATCTATTAAGAAGTTTACAACTTCCTGATAGGATTCTTCGGCATAAATAGTATGGCGTTTAGAAATATCGTTGTCGTAAATGTTTTTGAAAACCATTTGCAAATATTCATTTGCAAAATGATTTCCCTCTGCTGAAAGTCGTACAGCTTCTGGAAAACCACCTGTACGCACATATTCAGCAAAAGCACGGTCAGGGTTTGTAGTTTTGCCTGTGAACTCTAAATATTCAGCAAAAGAAAAAGGCAATACATTTATTTCATAAGCTCTACCAGTGAGCAAAGTTGCCAATTCGCTTGATAATAAAAATGCGTTTGAACCTGTAACGTACAAATCTATGTTTGGGTGGACGTACAAGCCTTCCAACAGTTTTTCAAATTCGGGAACGTTTTGCACTTCGTCTATAAACACATAATTTGTTATGTTTTTTTTGAGATGCTTAATGATGTAATTGTAAATCTCTTTCCGACTTTTTTCTGCTAAAAACCGAAATTCGGGCATATCCATATTGATTGCCAAAATGGAAACTTTGCCGTTCTCTTTACGCAACAAGTCTTGAAACTGTGTCATTAAAGTTGATTTTCCACAACGCCTAACGCCTGTGGCAACCTTAATTAAATTCTTGTCTTTAAGAACACTAAGTGTATCTAAGTACCGTTTACGTGCTATTATTTGCATAGGGCAAAGATAAACAAAATTCCTAAAACTATATAAAAATAAAAACTTTTAGGAATATATGGGTTCGGTTTTTTGGTCAAGTTCGGTTTATTATGTTCTTAAAATAGACATACTTTGTCAACTAAAATTAGTCTGTACAATGTCATTCGTGTTTGTCTTTCCGTGTCGTTTTAGGGTGACCGCTAACTTAATGCCATGAACCATAACTTTATAACAAATAATGGAGATTAGCTTTCAGCTTTTAACCTGCCGTTATGCAGATTATCTGCGATGTTCCTGACAAAAGTCCGCTTTGAAAATCAACAAAAGAAAAAACAGTTTACCAAAAAAATAAAGCGAGCTTTATTTTTTTGCTCGCTTTATTTTCAAATTTTTGTTGATTTATTCGTGACTCCACCAGGATTCGAACCTGGATCTAAAGTTTAGGAAACTTTTATTCTATCCCTTGAACTATGGAGCCGATAAAATGAATTATGCTTGTTTTCCAAATAGCGTCCTTAATTGTTGCCTGCTTAAAGAAGTGCTGGTTCCCGCTATTTTGCTGATTAAGTTATTGTGAATGATGTTTAAACGCATCTCCCCTTTTATCTTTTTATATTCAAATTTAACCACGGTATCCTGGTCGGTTTGGACAATAATTTGATGGTTGTTTTTTATTTCAAAACCATCTAAAATAATATTATAAATAGTTTCTTTATTGGGGAAATTAAATGATTTCTCAGTATGTGATTTTCCTGAATTCACATCAGAATAAACCCAAGAAAATAAATTATCCATTTTTAGAAGCTTTACGGAATACGTTCCGTTTTTAACACTCCCTATTTCCTGCGAAAAGATGGAAGAAGAAATTAAAAGAAAAAACAGTAATATTTTTATTTGCATAGTAGCTCTAAAATTAAAAGCCCAAATATATGCAAAAAAAAGACAATCCCTTAAAACGCTCAAGTTTTTTAATCCATATTTTTCAAAACTGTCTTTGGAGTTTCCTTCATTTTAAACTGAGATAAAACGAAGTGCACTTCAAAAATATTCACCAAAAACTTTTCTTAATTTTCATTTTTTAGCCGCATTCAAAAACAATGTCCATAAAAATTTTAAAATGGTATATTTACAAATTTAAATACTGAAAATATGCCGAAGCAAACATTGTTGGGCCACCCAAAAGGGCTTTACATTTTATTTTTTACCGAAATGTGGGAGCGTTTTTCGTACTACGGAATGCGCGCTATCCTAATTCTTTACCTAACAGCAAAAACTACTGAAGTCAATGCCGGATTGGGTTGGGACAAAGTTTCGGCTTTGGAATTGTATGGTTGGTACACGATGATGGTTTATGTGATGTCGGTTCCCGGAGGTTTGTTGGCGGACAGATGGCTGGGCCAGAAAAAAACAGTGATGCTTGGCGGTTTCTTGCTTTGTGTTGGCCATTTTATATTGGCTTTCGATGCTTTGTGGGCATTTTATTCCGGTATTGTTTTTATTATTTTTGGTGTTGGTGCCTTAAAACCGAACATCTCAACTATGGTTGGAGGTCTATATCAACAAGGTGATTTAAAACGGGATTCCGCTTTTACCATATTTTATATCGGCATTAATATTGGTGCGTTCGCAGCGCCTTTGTTGGTGGGCTATGTTGGTGAAGTTATCAATTGGCATTATGGTTTTGGTTTGGCAGGAATTGGGATGGCGCTAGGACAAATAGTGTACGTTTGGGGACAAAAATATTTGACCACCGTTGGTAATTTTGTGCCTGTTCAACGAGAAATTGGCACAAACAGAAGCATCCCGCTCACTTCCATAGAAAAAGACAGAATGATTGTGTTATTATTGTCATTTGTGATTGTGATTGTATTTTGGGGCGCTTATGAACAAGCTGGCGGATTGATGAATTTGTATGCCCGCGATAAAATTGACCGGGTGATGTTTGGCTTTGAAATTCCGGCAAGTTTTTTACAGGCCTTGCATGCATTTTATGTGATTTTATTTGGCGTGCCTGTGGCTTATTTATGGACCAAATGGCGAAAAAAGGGAAAAGAAAGTTCATCGTTGTTTAAAATGGGGATAGGAACCATCATTACCGGTTTTGGCTTTTTACTATTGGCAGGCGCAGCGATTGAAACGGCTTCTTCTCTGGACGGAAAAGCGGCCATTTACTGGCTGTTTGGCGCTTATTTGTTGCACGTAATCGGTGAATTGAGCATTTCGCCCGTGGCTTTGTCCTTCATCACAAAACTGGCGCCAATTAAATACGCCTCGTTAACAATGGGCGCTTATTTTATGGTTTCGGGAATTGGAAACAAAGTTGCGGGTTATATTGGTGAAGCTGCTCAAAATGCAGGTGAATACGCAATTTTTATGGGCGTGTTTATTTTTTGCGTTTCCTTTGGATTGCTCTTGGTTGTTTTTGTTAAAAAGTTAAAAAAACTGACCCACGGCGCTGATGATATAGATCCAAAACTGGTGATTGTTGAAGCTGAATAAATTAATAAAAAGGGGCTAAATCTAGGGCTCTTTTGAATAGCCTTTTTTTGAATATTTTTGATTTTTTTAATCTCAATGACCAAATAATTTAGTTATTCATGTTGCATATCTCGCAAAAAATTCTTATATTTTGCATCAAATGATTGATTTTATTTGAAACTCCAACTTGGTTTTCAGTATCTGATGAACAATAGTTGAAAATAGGAAACCTCGAAAAAGCCCCTTGCCAAAACATGTTTACAAGAAACCTTAGCGTGTATTGCATGATAATTTTAAACAAAATAACGACATGGAAAAATCGGATTTAACAAAAATAAAATTACCGTTATCAGAAGAAAAATTCAAAAAATTAAGTAAGGCTATTGAAACAGGGCGGATAAGATGGAGAGATTTGTCCAGAGATTTAACTTACGCCTATCAAGCCTTTTGGAGGTCTGAAAAGCATAAAAATTGCGAGTGATTTTGAGTGAAATTATGCTTAATTTATCTATACTTAAATAGTGAACACCCTAAATTACTGAAAAAACAACTTACAAACCTACATAAGTTTTATAGGGTTTTCCGTAAATTTTTAAAGTTTTGTCCCCAATCTCAACTTCCTTAAAAATAGCGCGTTCTTTTGTTTGCTTTTGGTCATATACTTCTTCCATTTCTAAAACCGGAGATAAACACACATCATAATTTGCAGCCAATGCAACCCATTCATCGCGCGTTTTCGTTTTGAATAATTGCTCCAATTTTTTCTTGTCAAAAACACCTATTGTTAAATCTTCGCTATTGAAAGTTTTCCATAAAGGTTTATTTACCAACTCGCAAAATGAATTCCAAAACTTCATTTCAAAAGCGGCCAGCGCCATCCATTTGCCGTCGGCGCATTCATACACATTATAGTTTACCATAAAACCACTTAAAAAGGGCGTTTTGCGATAGTCGGCATTTCCTTGTAACATTCCGTGCGCTATGGCTCCAAGAGAAATGGCGGCATCAAAAATAGACAAATCTATATATTGTGCTTTTTGATGAATTTTTTGCGCCAACAATCCGCTTGTGCAGGCAGAAACGATCATATAGGCACCGCCGGCAATATCTGCAATTTGAAAACCGGGAATTACCGGTTTGCCATTTTCATCTTTATTCAAACTTAACAGGCCGGTGGCTGCCAAATAATTTAAATCATGACCCGCTTCATCTTTCTTTTCCCCTGTTTGCCCATATCCCGTTACGGAAATATAAACGATATTCGGATTTATTTTGGTTACCTCTTCAAACGATAAATTAAAAACCGCCATCGTTTCTGGCCGAAATTGCTCAACCAACACATCCGCTTTTTTTATCTCTTCCACGAGTTGCTGATAGCCTTCAGAAGTTTCATAATCTACAATTAATTGGGTTTTTGTACAATTCAACGAATGAAATAAGGTGGAAACACCGTTTATTTGGGGTTCATAAAACCTCGTGTAATCCATTCGTTTCGGACTTTCCACTTTGGTGACTTCAGCGCCCAACTGGCTTAATAAATGGGTTCCCAAAGGTCCCGGCAATAACCGCGTAAAGTCAATAATTTTTATGCCGCTTAATGGCTGAATTTCTTTCATTAAAAATATTTTTGTTGCTAAACGCTAATTTAAACAATAAAATAATTACTGTTTTGGCGTTCCCGCCGAAAAGGCGGGCAGGCTTTTCACTACAATCTTTTTAGCGATGAAAAATCGCTAAAAAGGATTTTCGTTTCAATCCTTAACGCGAATTCAAATCAGTGCCTAGAGTTTGGAGTGCCTTGAGTGCCTAAAGTTATTTAATTTTCGGCTTAAAAACCACCTCAAGACGATATGCTTTCTTAATTTTTTCAAAAATGGTTGATTTTAATCATTGTTGTCCTGTTAAATTTCTCAAAACAAACAGGCCGCCCCGAAGGGGCTTTAATAATTGTATTTTTGCACTTTTCTACAAACATTAAGCTCCTATGGAGCTATTTTAGTCCCATCGGGACGACCTGTTTGTAGAAAAATAGATTTTTACAGAAAACAAGCCCCATCGGGGCGACCTGTTTATAAAGTCCAATATATATTGAGATTAATCATTTTTTATGAGTTTTTATAGGACAACAATAATTTTTAATATCATTGAAACTATTTTACTTTATAAAAGTCCCTTTTTTTTAACTTTAAGTACTCCAAACTTTAGGCACTTTAAATACTGATTTGTTACAAATTACGGCTAAGTTCTATTTACAACAGCATTTGCGTTAGGGATTGCAGTGAAAATCCTTTTTTTAAGCTTTTTAGCTTAAAAAAAGATTGTAACGAAAAGCCCGACCCACAGGGTAACGCCTACCAAAAAGGCAGGCAAGCCCAAAACAAGGATATATAAATTGCTGTTCTTATTAGAATTAAACACAAATTGCTTAACAGCCCGTTATTTGTTTTCCAAGTTGTTTATTTTAGCAATAAATTCCTCTGGAACAAGAATTTTCTGATTGGTTTTATAATCAAAAATAACTACTTCATGCGTTTTTATCGCCACCAGTTTTTTGGAGTTTTCGCTATAATAAAAGGATTTTAACACAATTCTGTCTTCCTTTATTTCTGCTGTTTTTGTGCCAATATGGATGGTATCCGGAAATACCAGCGGCGCTATATATTTAACCGATTGAAAACCCAAAATTGGCGCATATTTCATTTTTTTTGGCGATGCTAAAAATGCTTCCGACTCAAGCGCCACAAAATAATCGATGCGCGCTATTTCTCCCCAAGCCACATAAATTACATTATTTACGTGCTGATAAGCATCCATATCTCCCCATCGCACTTTTACCACTGTTACTACTTTAAAATCTTTCAGTAATTCCTTCATTTTTTGAACAATTCTTTAAATAAACCTCTTGCAATCAATAGTTTCATAATTTCATTGGTGCCGGCATAAATTCGTGCCACACGATTGTCGGCATACATTCTGGCAATTGGATAATCCCACATATAACCGTAACCTCCAAACAGTTGCAAACATTCATCCACAACATTTCCGCACATATCCGTCGCTGAATATTTAATCATGGAAGCGCTCTCGGCCGATAATTCGTGTGTTTTCATCAATTCAATGCAACGATCTAAAAAGGCTTGGTGAATTTGCACTTTTGTGGCGCACTCGGCGAGTTTAAATTGCGTATTTTGAAATCCGGCAATGGGCGTGTTAAAAGCGGTTCTTTCAGATGTATAGGCAATGGTGGCTTCAATGGCACCTTCTGCGGCCGCAACACCATTAATGCCAACCGTTAATCTTTCGCGCGCCAATTCGGTCATCATAATTTTAAAGCCTTTTCTTTCATCTCCCAGCCTATTTTCCTTTGGAACTTTTACATTGTCAAAAAACAATTCACAGGTATCCTGCGATTTCATGCCTATTTTTTTGAACGGAATTCCCTTATTGAAACCCTCCATGGAAGTTTCTACAATAAGCAATGTAATGCCTTCTTCTTTTGTTCCCGGATTTGTTTTTGTCGCAATAATGGCCATATCGCACATATAACCATTGGTGATAAAAGTTTTTTGCCCATTTACCAAATAATAATCTCCTTTATCAACGGCAGTTGTTCGCAAAGCCTGCAAATCACTTCCGCAATTGGGTTCGGTCATTCCAATAGCAGTAATCATTTCACCTTTTGCCATTTGGGGCAAATATTTTTTCTTCTGATTTTCGGTTCCGTATTTTAAAATATAGGGCGCAACAATGTCTGAATGCAGCGAAAAACCGGGTCCGCTAATTCCTTTTTTTGCAAATTCTTCAATCAGCAGCGCATTAAAAGAAAAATCCAGGCCAACCCCGCCATATTCCTCCGGCATATCCATGCACAACAATCCCAGTTCCCCCGCACGTTTCCATAAATCACGGCTTACCATACCCGCTTTTTCCCATTCGTCCAAATGGTCAATGACTTCATTTTTTATAAAATCTTGAATCATTCCCTGCATCATTTTATGTTCTTCGGATGCATATATTTTTCTTTCAATCAAAATATTTTGTAGCATTTTTATATTTTTTAATAGTTATAATTCCCTTTGTAACTAATCAGTGCCTAGAGTGCCTAAAGTTAAAAGTATCAAGCCAAACAACCGTATCAAGACGATACATTTTCTTAATTTTTTCAAAAATGACTTATTTTTAATCAGATGAATTCCTCGAGGCTCTGCCTCGGGGTAATTCATTATAATTGAAACTGTTTTGCTTCATAAAAGTCTCTTTTTTTTAACTTTAAGTACTCCAAACTTTAGGCACTTTA
>PHDE01000004.1 GCA_002842505.1 Bacteroidetes bacterium HGW-Bacteroidetes-3
TTTTTGCCGTTGCCTTTTACAATAAGAAAATCCTTATAAACAATTCCTGTAATTTTCCCTTTTGCTTCATTGGGCATTCTGTAATAAAATAATCCAATTTCTAATGGAAATTGCGCAAACTCCTGAATTAAAAAATCGTAGCTAACTTTTTTTAAATAGTGTTTCAATTCATTCTCATTGTGCATTTTTTCTACGCGAAGTCCCTGCAAACCCATATCGGGTTTAATGATAAATGGAAATTTAACGGTAGAATTTTCTAATTTTTTTAGGACAGATTCCAGCATTTCATCAGCCTTAAAAAACAGTGTTTCGGGATAATATTGCTTCGGAATTAAATCGTAAATTTCCTTTTTGCTTTCCAATGCAAATCCGCCGTTTCTGATTTTAAGATTGCTAGCGTTAAAAAACCCCAATGATTTTGCTTTAAGGCTCAAATAAATCCAATAGAAGTAAATAGGGAAATAAACTACGTTCATATTCCAATATTCCCAATGCAGGATTTTATGAAGGGTATTTTTAGCTTTTCTCAAAATGTTGTTTTTTCAATGCTTTCATTGTTTTCCATATCCACATAAGTCATTTCAACCAAATTGTTTTGTGTGAGCAATTGTGTGATGCTCAATGTTTTGGTTGTTTCATCTCTGTTAATGACCAAGCCAAATTCCGCATTTTCGGGTTGGGTATTTTTATGGAATGAAAGTATTTTTTCGGAAGTCAAATTATTATTTTGTTGCATAAAATCTTCAAACCATTGTTTTCTTAAGGCTCTTTGCTCTTGGTTATAAAGTGTTGAAGATGACCAAATATGCGATGCTGAAATTGAATGCGGAATGGCATATTTCTCTTTTTCGTCCCATTTTAATTCCACCAATTTGTTTTTTTGAAAAACAATGAGCGTAAAAGGTTCAACGCCTTTTAAGTTGATGGAGGAAAAATAGCTCATCGGATTTGGGGCTTTTATCATTTCCATTAAAATAACGCCGCGACTTTTTGCATAATCAGATTTCTTATGATGATTTTCAAAAGCGCCGTTCAATAAAACAATGCACGCTCCATCATTTTTGGCCACAATCCAAGTTCCTCCGGCTTTTTCATCTTTTGGATACAATAATTTTGTGCCATTTTCACCATATATTTTTGGCGAAATTGTTGGACGGGCAATTTTTTCGTCTCTGTTTGAAGTTAAAACAAACCCGTTTTTAAGCGGAACAAAAGTTACTGTGCACATTCTTTTTTATATCTTATGGTTGCTGGGGCAAGGCCAAATGTTTCATCAATGATTGATGCGCAGTTTAATTCCAGCAAGCCCACTTTTATCAGTGCCTGATGGTGAATGCTGTGTTCTAAACAATAGGCCAATTCCCTAAACAATGTTGTTTTTATTTGGATTTGATTTCCTTCTTCAGCACAAAAATTTCCTTCTAAAACCAAGGGTTCATCTGCAATTTCCAACGCCAATCGGGTATTTATGGAATCCATAATTTGAATAGCAAAATCCTTGTCTGTTTCAATCGATAAATTTCTTTTGCGATGGTCGTAATTAACAATCTTGGAATCTAATCCATTAAAAACGCTTTGGTAAAATTCTAAAATATGCCTAACATGCTGGCCAATTGTTGCCTCAGACAGTAATTTAGAAGCATAAGTATATTGCTCGTTAGACAATTGGGCCACTAAATTTTTTATTTCTTCCAAATTTTGTTTGCAGTAGGTTTTCATTGATTCTTAGTTTAATATTTATAACCTGTTCCTTCGTTCTCTTCAAGGTTTACGCCCAATGCCAGCACAATTCTGTTTACAAAATTAAAATAGGCAATCACCAATGTGGCGTCCAAAATGGCGGCATCTGAAAGTCCGGCAGTTTTTAGGCTGTCAATCATTCTTGGTTCGTCAAAATCACTCGGATTAACGGTCAGGCTTTCAGCATACAGACAAAGGGCAATTTCACGTTCGTTTAATTGGGCTTCAAAATAATTTTTGCGTAATTTTTGGATTCTGTCTTCATTTTTCCAATAATTATTTAGGGCTTGTGAATGATGAATTTGGCAATAAAAACATTGGTTTGAAACCGATGTAACCACCGCCATCATTTCTCTTTCGGCCCTGGAAAGCTCCGATTTCGAAAACATAATTTCCATATACAAATCGATATGTTTCACAATGCTTTCCGGACGCAAACTTTGAATTTTATGAACCTCGGCAAGCTGACCTCTTTTTTGGATTAAATCATCATAGATTTCTTTTAGCCTGCCGGTCGCTTCTTCTTGTTGTATAACTTTTATTCTGCTCATACTATTTCAACTAATTCATTTACAATGTCAATGGCAACTTCCTTTTTTGATTTTAACGAAAAAAATTTGATGTCGCCTTCTTTTTTAAGAATGGCTATTTTATTGGTGTCAAATCCAAATCCTTCTCCTTTTTTAGGCGAATTAATCACAACCGCGTCAAAACATTTTGTCTTCAATTTTTTAGTTGCATTTTCTATAACATTATTGGTTTCTAACGCAAATCCGATGGAAATTTGATTCCGATTTTTGACTTTCCCGAATTCATAAGCCAAATCTACATTTTTAACAAATTCAACCATAGAAACTTCCGATGTTTTTTTTATTTTGCAATCCGATTTAAATTTTGGTCTGTAATCGGAAACCGCCGCCGAAAATATGGCAACGTCGGTGGTATCAAAATAAGTTTTGCAAGCTTCAAACATTTCGTTGGCAGTTTTTACTTGAATTATATTTTTTGCCGGCATTGTTGAATTAATGGAAACCGGGCCGGAAATTAAGGTGACTTCTGCGCCATTTTTGTGTAAAAAATCCGCAATGGCATAACCCATTTTTCCGGTCGATTCATTTGAAATAAACCGAACAGGATCCAAGTATTCCCTGGTTGGACCGGCGGTAATCAGTACCTTTAAATTTTTCAATTTACGCAACATTTCGTGTTTATGGATGTTTATTTGCTTCTTTTTATGAAAGAATAGACTTGGACTTTAGGTTTTCCTGACAAATTCAACCTTTTTTTATTTGTCCATAAAAAAACCAATAAAGGAAAATATCCTTTATTGGTTTTTATGGGTCAATTCAACTTATTTATTTTTTCCAAACGCGGCTTGAAAAAGCGGCATCCACTTCTGGATGTGTGTTGTGGTTGGAATAGTTGCTGATCGTTTTTACGGCAATTCCCGCAATAATGCCTAAAATGTGAATTTCAGTATAACCAGCAGCTAAAAATTCATCAACTTCTGCCTGCGTAACATTTCCGCGATTTGCAGTTAAGGAACGTGTTAATTTTGACAATGCGGCCAATTTTACATCGGGAATTTGTTTTCCATCTCGAATTGCATTGGTTACTTCTACCGGAACTTTTGTCATCATATCGCCCACAAAACTATGGGCAGCCATACAATATTCGCAATTATTTTCATAAGCTACCGAAAGAAAAACCACTTCTTGTTCCACTGAATTAAAACCTGAATTGGCCCTAAAACTATTATAAGAATAGGTATAAGCGTCAAGCAAAGCCGGATTGTGGGCCATTTTTGCATACATATTTGGAATAAATCCCAAAGCTTTTTGCGTATTTTCCAAAATTTCTTTCGATATTTTAGGAGCGTTTTCTGCGGTAAGGTTTTCTAAATTTAAATTTGCCATGTTTGGTGTTTTTTTAAAAGTCCGTTTGGCAAAATCAGGTATTCAAAATTAAAGTTGAATAAGAACTGATTTCACCTAACGAACTTCAGGGATTAATTTAGTAGTAATTTAGTAGTTTGCTTCTACGCTTACTTCAACTGTTTTTGCAATATTTGTTGATGGTTTTCCGGCTTTAAAAGCGATTTTGTAATCGGCCAAAGTAACATTCAATTTAGAACTTAAAGCCACTTTTCCATTATTTACAACTATGGTCGCTTTTTCTTTAACAGGATTTGTAACGCCATTGATAGTTAACTCACCGGCAACTTCAACCGGATAAGAACCGTCTTTTGCGAAATTTACTTTTGAAATATCTGTAATTTTTCCTGTTAATTTTGCTTTTGGATTTGTTTTGGTATCCAAAAACTTTTTGCTGTTAAAATGCTCTTGCATCAACGCTTTTTCAAATTCAAAACTTTGCATTGGTACAGAAAATACAATTTCACCGGTTGTGGTTTCTAAAGTACCCACTGTTTTAAAATTATTGGCTTCAATATTTTCCGCAGGTGTTGAGGAAAAGAATTTGAAGTGTGTTGTTGAACTTACCAATTTTTGGGCCGAAGCATTAAAAGAAGTTAGTGATATTGCTACTGCTGCAAGGGTTGTTAAGATTGTTTTTTTCATGATTTCTAATTTTAATTATTTATTTATTTATTATTGTTTAGGGTTTATTTGTTTAACTTTTAGTATTTTATTTAGCGGCTACAATGTCACTTTTTTCTATGATTACATTTTCGTACATTTCCAAATCTTCATCATAAGTGGCGCCTGATCTAATTACGCCTTTAATAGTGACTTGATCGCCAATTTTAATGTTTTCGGCATTGGCATTTGTTTCTGCGGTAAACGTGCAGCTTACGCCTGCTTTATCTCCATCAGCTTTTAAAAGGATTACTTTTTGACTGTTGAAATCTGTCGAAATTTCTGAAACTAAGCCTGTTATTTCCAGCACTTTTGATTCCCCATTTTCATCTAAATATTTATCGTTGGCTTTTTTGGCATCCGTTAAATATTCATTTACAATTTCGCTCGCATTATAGCTAAAGTCGGTTTTTGTGTTTTGCACATCTCTTGCCGGTTTATTAAACATATAAAATCCAATACCGCCTCCAATCAGAATTCCCACTCCAATTACTATAAGCACTATTTTAAAAATTTTCTTTTTTGTTGTCATCTTTCAGTTTGTTAATTTGTTTTTATTTGAATGTATAGACTTCGATACTTTTAATTCCTGACAAATAAAAATTTATTTTATTTTAATTTTTGGAAATATTCCTTTATTTACGGAGTTAAAATCGATTTGGAACAGCAACTAAATTCAAATAATTTTTTGAGGTTACCTTCCTTTTTAGTGAGCCAGCCCGCCTTTTCGGAGGGCGTTTCCTTGTGGGTTGAATTAAGAATGAGTAATTAAAATTTTTATTGGCTCCTTGCGTATTTTCTTTGCGGAATTTGCGGTTAAAAATCTTTGTGCTTGTGTTGATTTTTAGAAATTAACCAGAAATATTCTTAAAATCTATTTAAAAAGTCTTCCCTTCGGGAAGATTTAGATGGGATTTTGATCCGATGCGTACCACTCTGCGTGTGAAGTTCCGGTTTCCTGTAATTTTAGGGAATGCAGTTTTATGTTTTTCGGCAATCTGCTTTTTATTTTTTCGGCAAAATCAACCAACATCATTTCGCTGGTGGGCTGATAATCGACCAAAATAACGCTGTGGTCTCTTTTTTCCAGTTCCCTCGCCAATTCAATATGTGGCGTATTTTTGTTAAAAACAGTAGCGTGGTCAAATTTATTCACAATTTCCGACGAAACAATTTTTTTCAAATCCCCAAAATCAATCACCATTCCATATTTCACATTTGACGCATCAGCTATTGGCGTTCCAATGACGGTTACGGAAAGTTTATAACTGTGTCCGTGAACATTTTTGCATTTTCCGTCGTAACCATACAACGCGTGCCCTGTTTCAAAATTGAATTGTTTTGTAATTCTAATAATGCTCATTTTGTTTCAAAATTTTAAATTCAATCGTCAAAATCTTTTCTGTTTTTGGCTTTGTAATAGATGAAATAAGCCAATAACGCCAGCAACACAAAAGGCAAATAAGTGCCAATCATTATGCCAATTTCATACCTATTATCCGGTGCGTTTTTAATTTTCTCTTCAACATTAATTTGTTGAAAAAATGCGATAAAATTCATCAACATTCCTTACTTTTTAAATTTTTGCAAAGCCCTTTTTGTTGCTTCAGAAAGCACCAATTTACCGCTTATTTCTGCCCTTTCTTCCAATAATTTATCCCAATTTTCCGTGCCTTTCCACAATACTTTTTTCATTTCCTTTAACGCTTCTGGATTATATTGCGAGAGCTTTAAAGCCAAATAGTCTACTTCCTTGTCCATTTCCTCAATAGTTTCAAAAACTTTGGCATACAATCCTTTTTCCTTGGCCCAATAGGCATTTTGCCAACTGGTTGCGTCTAAAGTTAATTCACTTAAGGCAGCCAAACCCATTTTTCGTTCAACAGCAGGAGCTATCACAAACGGTCCAATGCCAATGGCAAATTCCGATAATTTTATGGAAGCCTGTTCCGTGGCAAAACAATAATCGCAAGCAGCAGCCAAACCAACGCCGCCGCCAACAGCTTTTCCCTGAACACGGCCAATAATTAATTTTGAGCATTTTCGCATCGCATTAATAACATTGGCAAAACCAAGAAAGAATTGTTTTCCTTCATCAATAGTTGAAATTGCGGTCAATTCATCAAAAGAGGCGCCTGCACAAAAAGTTTTTTCTGCTTCACTTTTTAAAATGATGACGTGAACCTCATTATTGGCGCTTAGTTCTTTAAAAGATATTGCTAGCCTTTCCAACAACTCGCTTGGAAGTGAATTGCTTGCCGGATGCCCAAATTCTATGGTGGCAATGTTATTTTGTATGTGGGTATATAAATTTCCGTTGCTCATAATGTTCAAAGTTACGTGTTTTTGTGCAAATATTTCCGTCTAAATTTGACAACTAAAATTCCGGCCCGCAACATCATCCATACCGTAAAAGCCAACCATACCGCATAAAGTTTCAAATTGAAATAATCTCCAATTAACAGCACGGGGATAAATCCTAAAAAAGTGGCCGTCAACAACAAATTTCTTAAGGTTTTGGCTTCACCGAGCCCTTTAAAAATACCGTCAAAAACAAAAGCAATCGCGTTTATGGGCTGCATCACAAGCACCATCCAAAAAATACCGTAAAAGGATTGCAAAACTAATGTATCCTGCGAAAAAAGTCGCCCTATCGGAAAATAAAATAGGGCACATAGCAGCGCAAGAATGATGGAAACCACGATAGAATATCTGCTTAATTTAACACTTAACCTCCACAGTTTTTTGTAATTTTTTTCTCCCAATAATTTTCCCGAAACAATATCACCAACACTGGAATAACCATCTATAAAAAAGGCAAAAAACAACCAAATTTGAAAGGCGATTGTTTGGGCGGCAATATAATTATTTCCATATTTTGTTGCATAAGCATTTGCCATATACAATGCCACATTTAAGGCCAGAGCCCTCACCATTAAATTGAGGCTTAATGCCAATAAATTTTTAATTTCTTTATTGAAAGGAAACGATAATTTTAGTTTAAACGGCGTTTTTTGCAATAATAACACCAATGATAAAATTGCCATAACGGCTTGGGCAATCACGCTTGCCCAAGCGGCACCTTTTATATTCATAGGGCTTATGAAACCGTCAATCCCAAATACCAAAATGAAGTCAAGTCCAATGTTTAACAGAGCGCCAATAATGCTAATGACCATAGGCCAATAGGTGTTTTGCAGGCCTCTAAAAACGCCAAAAACAGAAAATACAAAAAGACTTAACGGAAGGCCAATCGCCCGTATTTTATAATAATCGACCGCATAATTTAATATAAGTCCGTTGGCATTATAAAGCCGAAAAATAGCATCCACAAAAAATATGGTGACAACATAAATGATGCCGCTTAAAATTAAATTAATTGCAATAATTTGTGTAGGCAGTGTCGCTATTTCATCTAACTTTTTAGCGCCCAAATACTTTGAAATGGTGGCTGAAATGGCAGAACGTGTTTGGGCCAAAATCCAAATCATAGCCGAAATAAAGGAACCTGCAATGCCCACCGCGGCAAGCGCCTCTGTTGGATTTACTGTTAAATTTCCAACAATTGCGGTATCTGTAATGGAGAGCAAAGGTTCTGCAATACCGGCAATAATAGCGGGAATTGCCAATTTATTTATTCCCTTAAAAGTGATGTTTGATCTTTTATACATCTAAAATTTTCTCGTAACAATAAAACGGAAACTCGCTTTGATTAGGAAAATAGACACTTTCCAATTTTATATAATTGCGCTGTTCGTAAAATTTCAAGTTCCTTTTATTTTTGCTGAAAGTGTCTAGCCTAATAGAATCATAATTATTTTCCAAGGCAAATTTTTCAGCAAAATCCATCAATTTTTGGGCAAAACCTTTTCCTTGAAAATTAGGATGAACCGCCAAACGATGAATATAAAGATTGTGCTGATTTTTTGTTAGCCATTTTACAGGTTCATATTCCGGATTCTCCATTTTGGTAAGCGCAATAAGGCCAACTATTTCACTTTTTGTCTCTAACTTCCAAATTTGCCTCAATTCAATGTCATTCAGCAAAATTTCTTTTGAAGGATACATTTCATTCCATTGAAAAATGCCTTGTTCCATCAAATGTTTGGCGCAACTTTTTGTGATTAAATAAAGTGTGTTTAAATCTGTTTTTAAAGCCTTTTTAATAACCATAACAATCAAAATTTTGAAAAAATCGCTTATTTTTTAAGAATAAAATCGATGCTTTTCTTCACCACTTTCTCCAAGTGAAAAGGCATCTTTGGACCCTCCCAAGGTTGCGTGCATCCCAAAGGGTGGTTCATTCCTTCAACAATAACAAGTTCGCTTTTCGGATTCCACAAATGAAGGTTTTTTGCTTCCGCAGGCAATACAACTTCATCATTTTCACCTTGAACAATTAAGTGCGAAATGTTCAAGTTTTCAACAGCTTTTTTTATGGTCAATCGCGCTTCATTTTCTTTAAAATTTTCATAAAACTGGTACAAATGCGGCATTTTTTGTTTGGTTCTTGTGTTTAGAATATGTGAAATTCCGAGCTTTTTCCATTCTTCTAACAACTCACCTTCAGGAAAACGTGCGCCAAAATCGGAAACGCCTGCCCACGTAATTAATTTGGTGATTTTATTGTTTTCCGAAGCTTTTAGGGAGACAATTCCACCGCCACGTGAATGTCCGATTAACGTTATATTTTCAACATCAATTTCATTTTTAAAATCGGGATTGGCGGTTATCCAATCAATAATGTTTTCTAAATCATCGAGTTCCTTTATAAAAGTATTGTTCCCAAAAGCTTCTAAATCGGGAAAATCTATCGGATTTTCTAAAGTTCCACCGTTATGCGAAAAATTAAATTTCACAAAAAACAGGTTGTTTTCAGCAAATGCTTCCGCCGCTAAATTCCACGCGCCCCAATCTTTATAGCCTTTATAGCCATGGCAAAATATGACAATTGGTTTTTTGGCATTGTTTTTTAAATAAATCACATCGGTGACAATAGGCTTGTTGTGGCTTGTGCTTCTTACTGGAATATTAAGTTTTTTTTGCATTTTTAATTTTTAAAACGGTAAATTTTGATTTTGGATAAAGGGAATTTCTGGATTTAAAATTTCCTTGACAATATTTTTTAATTCAATTAAAAAAGAATCCATATTTTCCTGGGAAATTAAACTGTCATTAACGCCCCTTTTTTCTGAAAAATTCATTTTCAAGAAACCGCTATTTAAGTTTTTAAACGAAATGATTCCAGCTTCCACAGGCTTTGAAAAACCGCCCTTATTTTCTTCTGAAAACAAAAAACTGTAAAGCATTACCTGCAATGCTTTGGTGTATTTATAATCTTCGCTTAAAACACTGAAATCGCTTATTTTCAAATCTTTGGCTTCCACTTTTCCTGTTTTGTAATCAATAATTCGGGTAACGCCATCCAATTCGTCAATTCTGTCAACTTTTCCTTTAAGTTTTATAGGAAAATTGATGCCTTCAATAGTTATTTCAGTGGAAAGCTCTTTTTCCAAAGCAATCATTTTTAACTGTTTATTCTCATTGAGCAATTGTAATTCCTGATTTAAAAATCTGTTGATGTGATTTTTGCTCACTTCAAAAATGAGTTTGTTTTTTCCTGTATCAATGTTGCCTTTTTCGTAAAGCGCTTCAAAATGTTTTACAAGTAATTGATTGGTGGATTTTTTCATCTCACCAATATTTTCCTTGCTTAAAAAGGCATTTAAAAATGGCCTGTACATTTCATCAAGCACCTCATGAATTACGGAACCCATGGTATTTGCGGCGATGGTTTCCTCAACTTCATCTTCTTCATAAATTCCTAATATTCTTTGCTCATAAAAACGTATTGGGTCGTAAATATAAGTCGCCAAGGCCGATGGTGAAATTCCTTTGGTGAACACAGCCTTAAGTTTTTCTATAATTTCAGGCGTTTTATTTATTTGAAGGACGGGGAAATTAATGTGCTGTACTTTCGGACTGATAATTGTTTTTGAGATTGAGGGATTGTTGATTTCAAGCTGTGTTAAAAAACGGCTTTTTTCGCCGGATCCGTAACCATCTGATTCCGTATTATAAATTAAATAAATATTTTTTGCCCGTTGCAGCAACCGCTGAAAATGGTAAGAAAAAATAGCGTCTTTTTCCTGATAAGTCGGCAGGCCGAAATATTTTTTTACATCATAAGGAATAAATGAAAAATCGTTTTTTCCCCCTGGCAAAATTCCTTCATTAACAGAAGTGATAATGACCGTTTCAAAATCCAAAGCCCTTGTTTCCAACATCCCCATCAACTGTAAACCTTGCAGCGGTTCTCCTTGGAACGAGAGTTTTTCTGTCCGTAAAATTTGGGTATAAAACAAAGTCAACGACTTTAAATCGGCAATGTGGTTATAGGTTGTGTTCAAAGTTTTCAATTGCTGAAAAACCGTAAAAAACCGGTATAAATATTCCTTCTCAACACCTTCCGAATCATTTTTAAGTTCCTTTATTAAATCAATGCATTGCTCAATAACTTTATTTATGGAGGTTGAAAAATAAAATAGAGAAAACACGGTTGAAAGCAGTTCAACTTCACTCGGTGAAACATACTTTTTTAACATATCAACCGATAAAAAAATGCTGTTTTTGCTTTTAATTTCAGTTATTAATTTTTGAAGAATTTTTCCATGTAACTTGTTTAAAAAAGTATTGTTTAAAACATTTAAAACATCTTTGTAATAAAAAAGATGTTCGGCTTCCTTACCAAATTTATGTTGGTTTAAATGAAGTTTAAACAGCGCGTCAAACAAGCTTGCCAAAGGAATATCCTTTAACGGATAGCCCATTGTGATATTGATATTTTTTACATTGTTTGGCAGTGAATTTAGGGTTAATGTGAGTAAATTTTCATCGGCCAGCACCAAGGCTGTTTTGCTGAAATCCTCAGTTTCGGCCAATAATTCACCGGCATATTTAATTTGGGTAATGTTTTTGGGTGCGCCAATTAAACTGATGTTTTTATGAATTGGCAACAAGGCATTGTCCCATAAAAACGGATTTTTTTGATAAAATGCCCATTCCCTTTTATATTTTCTTAAAAAAACGCCCGCTTCATTTGAATTGTTAAAAAATGACTCATTCGCATCCCAATATACAGAAGCCAAGCTATTGTTTAACAATTCCTGAAATATGGTTTCTTCAGCCTTGTTTAGCGCATTAAACCCAACAAAAATAATGTGGTTATTTTTGTTGTTATTCATATAAAATTCTAAATTATTTGTTGCTTCTTTATAAATTAGGCCTTGATAACCAAATTTATTGTTTTTCAATTTTTCATAAAGCGCTTCATATAAAACAGCTAAATATTCAAAAAACTGAAGATAGTTTAACGCCAATTGGCTCGGCTTTTTATCCTGAAACCATTCGTCCAGTTTTTTTACATCTCTCAAATTTGAAAAAAACCGAGTTGCATTCACCAAATAGCTGTCTATTTCATTAAAATCATGCAGAGCGATTATTGCCCATTGTGAAAAGACATCAAAAGATTCCCTGTTTTCTTTTGGAATATTTTGCTGATAAACACTATAAAATTCGAATAACAGTTGGGTGCTATCAATAAGATTGATATCCGCCAATTCCTGTATGTAATTTTCAATGCTTGTTATTTTTGGTAAAAAGGAGGAGCCAAGCGTTTTTTCTAAAATTTCTTGTTTTAAAAACACGCAGGCCCGTTGGCTTGGAAGCACAAATATTAAATTATTGAAACTTTGGTGTTTGCTTAAAACATCCTCAATAACTCTTGAGATAAATGATTTCATCTAAATTTTTTATTCTGTATAAAAATATAAAAGCCATTTCAATTGAGATGGTTTTTACATGACTATTTTGATAATTTAAATTTTGAATCTTTGGCTTTATTGATTTTCGAAAAAATAATTAAAGGATTCAACAAAAATATTTCAAAAAAAAATCGCCTAAAAAATTAATTTTAGGCGATTTAAACTATTATAAAATTAAGCTATTGCTTACTTTTTTAAAGTCACTTCAGTACGTCTGTTGTTATGACGGCCTGCAGCAGTTTTATTAGTGTCAATTGGTTTGCTTTCTCCAAAACCT
Organism: Bacteroidetes bacterium HGW-Bacteroidetes-3; assembly: GCA_002842505.1. GTDB lineage: Bacteria > Bacteroidota > Bacteroidia > Flavobacteriales > Flavobacteriaceae > Lutibacter. Next base: position 12,438 of record PHDE01000004.1, read on the forward strand.
ACAGTTGTCAATCTATCAGCATTGATACCATTTGAGATTAAATAATCTCTAACAGCAGCCGCTCTTCTTTCAGACAATAATTGGTTTGATTTGTCAGAACCAACGCTATCGGTATGACCAGCAATTACAAAATCAGCTTGTGGATAATCTTTAAATATTGCAGTCATTGCTTTTAAAATATCAATAGACTCTTTGTGGAAAGTTGCTTTTCCATTGTCAAACAATATAGTTCTTGCATACTCATTCAATGTTGCCATAACCTCAACAGTTGGGGCTACTGGACATCCATCATTTGAAGCAGGGCCTGCAACAGTTGGACATTTGTCAACATTGTCTGTAACACCATCACCGTCAGTATCTGGCCAAGGGCAACCTTTATTGGCGGCTGGACCGGCTACAGTAGGACAAGCATCGTCTTTATCAACAATGCCATCACCATCTGTGTCTGGACAACCTTTGTTTGCTTTGGTTCCTTTTTCATTTGGACAAGCGTCATCTTTATCTGCAATTCCATCACCGTCAGCATCTGGACAACCATTCAATTCAGCTAAACCGAATACAGTTGGGCAATCATCTTTCGAATCAATAATACCGTCTCCGTCAGAATCTGGACAACCATTAAAAATAGCCAATCCAAATACATCTGGGCAAGCGTCATCTTTGTCGTAAATACCGTCACCATCTGTGTCAGTTCCTCCAAATTTGAATACAAATCCAACAGAGTGTTGGAAATGTTGAATAATGTTGCTTTCAAAAGTGTGTTTGTATTTTGATTCAAGATTTAGTCCAATATTATCGCTAAACCAAACATTAAATCCTAAACCACCATTAAAAGTACCGGCACCCATATTGTCTAACCAAGTGTAACCACCACCAACGGAAACATAAGGGTCAAACCAAGCAGTTTCACCAACCAAACTGTTAAGGTCATACTTTAAAGCACCATCTAAACCAAAATAGGTTAAATCACTGGCGTCATTATCGCCAATTTTAGTTATTTTGTTTAAAGTACCCGCTGCTTCAATACTAAAACCATCCGCTAAATATTTACCGACAGTAATTTTAGATACCGAAGGAAGAATATTGTAATGATCACCTGCGTTAAAAAACTCATTAAACCAACTTCCTCCATTTCCAATAATTCTATTGGAGTTTGTAGGGTAAAAATCTACTGCATTTACGCCAATGCCAATTGCCCAAGGGTTGTTTTTGTCTTGTGCATTTACATTACTTAAACCAGCAATTAGAAATAAAGCCAATATGGCAACTTTTAAATGTTTCATTTTAATAAAAATTAATTAATATTCTTTTTTAAACTATTAGCGAAGATAGTTTATTTATACAATAAACTCAAAAATATTGAACAAAAAAGCCACTTTACGCTATATAAAGTAACTTTTTTATTAGACAACTAAATGATTTACAATTTAAATAATCAATTTATTGTTTTTGCTATTCTTTGAAAATGAAAACCTTAGTTTGGTAATTACACATAAAAAACCGCCTAAAAAATTAATTTTCAAGCGGTTACTTATTTTATAAATAAATATTATTTTTTATTCAGCCAATTTAACTTCAGTGCGTCGGTTTTTGGCTTTTCCGGCGGCTGTATCATTGGTGTCTACCGGTTTGCTCTCTCCAAACGCTTTTGTTGTCAATCTGGATGGATTGATACCATTTTTAACGAAATAATCCCTAACAGCATTTGCTCTTCTTTCAGACAATCCTTGGTTATATGCGTCTGAGCCATCGCTATCAGTGTGTCCTTCAATGATAAAATCAGCGTCTGGAAATTCTTTTAATATTTTTGTCATTGGCTCTAAAGTACCATAGGATTCCTTTTTAAAAGACCATTTGGCGGTATCAAACAAAATAGTTCTTCCATACTCGTTTAATTCACCCATAATTTCTCCACCTGGAATCACTGGGCAACCATCGTTGGAAGCAGGTCCCTTAACTTCAACGCATTTATCAATTAAGTCAATAACGCCATCGCCGTCAGTATCTTTAAATGGACAACCTGCATTTGTTTTTGGTCCAGGAACATCTGGACAAGCATCATCTTTATCTGCAACACCGTCGCCATCTCTATCCGGACAACCATGCAACGCTTTTAAACCTGCGACTTCCGGACATTCATCCTTGTAATCTGGAATTCCGTCACCGTCTGTATCTGGGCAACCATGAAATTCAGCTAAACCTGCAACATCTGGACATTTATCTCTACAATCAGCAACGCCATCACCATCTTTATCACTTAATTCCTCACTAATGCCTTTAGTTTTAGAATTTCCAAATTTCCAAGCCAAGCCAACTGAATATTGCATCATTTCAAAATCGACAGGTGTATTCACTTTCTTATACCCACCGGTAAAATTTATGCCAACATGGTCTGAAAACCAAGCATTAAAGCCCGCTCCAACATTAGGGCTTATGCCATCTTCTGTTCCTACCCAATTTTCACCAACCCCAACATATAAAAATGGGTCAAACCATCCTGTTTGTCCGAATGCGCTATTTAAATCATATTTCACATTCAAATCTAACCCTACAAAAGTAGCGTCATCTCCAGAGCCCCAAGGTCTTTTAATCTCATTAACCGCACCGGCCAACTCTAAACTAAATCCCTTGCCTAAATATCTTCCAACAGACATTTTAGGACCAATTTTCATGTCTCCTGAGTCTCCACTACTAACATCAATAGAATTTGCTCCAAAAGTCAGCATCCAAGGATTCTCTTTTTCTTGAGCGTTGGCATTGCTGTAAAATGCCACTAATAACAATGCCAGAAAGGCAATTTTTAATTGTTTCATCTTTAGTAAGTTTAAATTTATGTTCTTTTTTTGCAATAAAGAAAGTCATAGAACTTTCCCTTTACTAACAAAAATACAAAATTATATTGAAAATAAACTTATTTTTAGATTTTTCTATATGACCTTTAGTACTTTAGCTACTTTAACGAAAGCTTTTATTGCTTTTTCTAGGTGTTCCTTGGTATGCGCTGCGGAAACTTGTACCCTAATTCTTGCTTTCCCTTTTGCCACAACCGGGTAAAAGAAACCAATAACATAAATACCTTCTTCCAACAACATATTGGCCATATCTTGAGACAATTTAGCATCATAGAGCATTACGGGAACTATGGCTGAATCTCCTTTTACAATATCAAATCCCGCTTTTGTCATCCCTTCTTTAAAATAATTGGTGTTCCATTCCAATTTGTCTCTTAAAGTAGTGTCGTTTGAAATCATTTCAAATACTTTTAAAGAAGCGCCCACAATTGCAGGAGCTAAAGAGTTTGAAAACAAGTAAGGCCTTGATCGCTGACGCAACAATTCAATAATTTCCTTTTTTCCTGTTGTGTAGCCACCCATAGCGCCGCCCAAAGCTTTCCCAAGCGTTCCGGTAACAATGTCAACCCTTCCCATTACATTTTTCAACTCTAAGGTTCCTCGGCCTGTTTTTCCAATAAAACCTGCGGCGTGACATTCATCTACCATCACCAACGCATCATATTTATCGGCCAAATCGCAAATTTTATCAAGCTGCGCCACAACACCATCCATAGAAAAAACACCATCGGTGGCAATTAATTTAAATCGGTGGTTTTTTTTAGAAGCTTCAATAAGTTGTGTTTCAAGCGAATCCATGTCGTTATTTTCGTATCTATATCGCGCAGCTTTACACAAACGCACACCGTCAATAATGGACGCGTGGTTTAAAGAGTCTGAAATTATGGCGTCTACTTCGGATAAAAGCGGCTCAAAAATTCCTCCATTTGCGTCAAAAGCGGCAGCGTATAAAATAGTGTCGTCCGTTTTATAGAATTCTGCAATTTTTTGCTCCAGTTGCTTGTGTATGTCTTGGGTTCCGCAGATAAAACGGACCGATGACATTCCAAAACCGTGCGTATCCATCGTGTCTTTTGCCGCCTGAATCACTTCGGGATTATTTGACAATCCCAAATAATTATTCGCGCAAAAATTGATAACTTCCTGTCCTGAGCTAATTTTTATCACCGCATCTTGTGAAGAAATAATCACGCGTTCCGATTTATATAAACCTGCATCTCTAATTTCTTGCAGTTCTTTTTGTAAATGTTGTTGTATTTTGCCGTACATAATTGTTTATTTTTTACAAATTTAAACTTCTTCAATTAAAATTTCATCAGTTATATAAACTAATAATTTTTTTTCAACGCTGAAACTTAAGTTTTCCAATGCTTGCGCATAAGTATTGATTTGATCTCGGTGGTTTTCGTCAAATTTCCCTGTTTTATAATCAATAATGGTAACGCTATTTTCGTTAAAAATTAACCGATCCGGAATTAATATTTGCTTTTCTAAAGTGACTATTTCCCGTTCGGTGAAAACAAGGTTGTTTTGATTAAAATAAAGAGAAAGCTGCTCGTGATGGATGATTTTATTTAGAATCAAGGTGAGTTCTTTTTGTTCTTCAACAGTAATTTCACCTTTAAATAAATACCGATTTACCACTTCTTCAATGTCGTTTTTTGTTTTAATTTTGGATAACATTTCGTGCAATAAATTTCCGTAAACAATGGCTTTTCCTTGTTCCGAATCCCAAAGTAACGAGGAATTGGCAACGATTGTAATTTGGTGGTTTTTCCACGAATTACCAATAAAACTTTCTTGTATTGTGGTGTTGCTTTCTTCTTTTTTTGAAAATGGCATTCGTGTTGGATTGCCAAAATTATACTCTTTTTTTTCCGAATTCCACAGCCCATTTTTCTTCAAAAATTGGATAAAAAGATCCGAAGTGTTTTTGATGGCTTCCGCATCTTTTCCGCCCGTTTTGTCTTCCGTAATTACATACAATTGCTCTACAGCTCTTGTCAACGTTACGTAAAGCAAGTTAAAATTGTCCAGTTCCAATTCTTCCCTTCGCTGGTCAAACAACTGTTTTCCCTGTTCGCCAATATAATTTAGCTTGTCGCCGTAATTTAAAAAAACCTGTTTGATATCGCCCAATTGGTCGTCCGAATACCAAACTTTCGGATTTATTTGTCGGTACATTTCCATATCATAAGGAAAAATAACCACAGGAAATTCCAACCCTTTCGCTTTATGGATGGTCATAATTCTCACCGCATTTTCGGCTTCTGGCGCCACAATACTGAATTTGTCCTTTTTTAATTCCCAGAATTCCAAAAATGCGCCGACGGAAACTTTTTTCTTTTGCTGAAATTCAAAAACAACATCCAAAAAGAATTGGATATTTGAATCGGAATTTGGTGCCAATTTGAAACTTCTTATGATGTATTCTATGCTTTCGTAAAACGGACTTTGGTTAAATTCTTCGATATTAAAATGCAGTCCATATTGTTTTAAAGCCGCAAAAAATTCAACGGTTGACAAATTGACAAGCCGGCTTAAAAATTGGTGTTTTTCTTCCTCTAAATTAAAAAATTCATATAAAAAATACAGCAATTTAATTTTGTATTCTTTGTAGGAAGGATTTTCCGTAACGTACAATAAATCGATAATGAAGTTAACTTTTTCGTTGTTTTTTAACAACAATGTTTCAGAAGAAATGATTTCAATGCCGTTTTCCGACAAATATTTTGCCACGGCAATTCCCTGGTCTTTTTTACGAACCAACACACACACCTCATTCTTTTTAAAGGAAGGATCTAAATTTTGAATAATTTCCGCCACTTTCTTCGGATAAATCAGCATTTTATCTTCTTCTTCCTCGTCTTTCTCCACAAATGAAATTTGCACATAACCGCCAGTTTTCTTGTTGAATTTTTGGCTGTTTCCTTCAAAAAACAAATTTTGATAACTTGTGTTGGTTAAAAATTGGGAACTGTTTTTAAAAAAGTCATTGTTAAAATTGATGATTTCAGAGTAACTTCTAAAATTTGTTTCCAAACTGCACAATCCTTTTTCAACGTAAAACGGATTATTGCTTTTGTTTTTTTCTTCGGAAGAAAGCGCGATAAACTGCTCCGATTTTCCGCCTCTCCAGCGGTAAATAGATTGTTTTGCGTCGCCAACCAACAACAATTTTCCTTGTTCTCCAAGTTCATTTTCAGAAGAAATGGCGTGGTCAATAAGCGGAATTAAATTTTGCCACTGCAATTGCGAAGTGTCCTGCATTTCATCTATAAAATAATAGCGAAATTTTTCGCCAATGCGCTCATAAATAAATGGCGCCGGCTCATTTTTTATGGTGTCGCCAATGAGTTGGTTAAATTCGGCATTCAACAAAATGTTATTTTCCGATTTTATTTCCTGAAGCGCATTGTTGATATAATTTAAAACCGCCAAAGGAATTAAACTTTCCATAATTAAATTATTCAACAAATAACGCGGATACTTTTGCTCATATAATTTTTTGGATTCATAGTACAAATCCTTTAAAACAGCGGAAACACTTTCAATTATTTGTTTGGTGTTTGCGTTGCATTTTGCCGTATACAAATTTTTATTTTCTTCAATTGTGGTGTTTAACCGACCTTCAAATTTTAAATCACCTGCTTTTAAATATTTTATTTTAATGAGTTTTTTAAAATGATTCGGCAAGTCGGCATAAGAAAATTCGTTGTGTTCCAGTCCGTTTTCACTGATAATTTGCAGCGCTTTTTCGCCAATCTGCAAAAATTCGGTTTCAAACAGTTTGTTTTCCTTTTGAAGTTTTTCTTTCAAAAGATTAAATTCATCAATAGAAATTTTTTGGAGCAATTTTAAATTCGACGCGTCGGTTTCATTCAAAATAATTTTGGCGAATGATTTCAATTCCAAAGAAATGTCCCAAGCTTTGTCGTCTTCCAATTTTTGCAGCGAATAATTCACCAGTAAATCGGTTAATTTTTTGTCGGTCCCAATTTTAGAAATCACCACATCAACCGCTTCATTTAACAAACTTTCGGCGTCCATTTCAACTTCAAAATTTAAAGGAAGGTGCAAATCGTAAGCAAAAGTGCGTATCAGTTTATGGGTAAAACTGTCGATGGTCATAATGCCAAATGCGGAATAATTTTGCAATATGGCGTTTAAAGTGGCTTTAGCTCTGCTAAAAATAACGGTTTCCGATAAATTTGTTTCTTCGCAAATTACCGAAAGCATATCGTTTTTTTTCTCGTTTGAAAACGCGTTCAAATTCTCAATCACGCGTGCTTTCATTTCACCGGCGGCCTTGTTTGTAAAAGTGACCGCCAAAATTTGCCGAAATTTGTAGGAATTGTCGCTGGACAAAAGAATTTTTAAATACTCTTTAACCAAGGTAAATGTTTTTCCGCTACCTGCGGAAGCGCTATAAACCTGAAATGAAGTTGATTTTTGCACCTGTAATTTTTTACGCAAATTACCATTTAAAACACAAAAAGCCGAACATAAAGTTCAGCTTTTTCACATATTTTTTAACAGATTATATTCTGTTCACCGTTTTTATGGCTTTTGAAAAATCTTCTAAATCGTTGCTGTTTAAAATCAAGTGAATGGCTTCATCGGTTACTTTGCCGGCATTGGCAACAGAAAAGCCAAGTCCGATCACCAATTTTTTCAACACTTTGGCTTCTTCTATGGAAACTTCATCATCTGCAAAAACCATCGTTGCCAAATCGTACAAATGCTCAATGCGTTCCTCATAACTATGCGGTGTCACTTGTGAATATTCATTAGGATTCTCCAATATTTCCTTATATTTTTCATCTAAAATATGAAATCTTCTTGCGAGCCTTTTCAAGAATTTTTCTTCCCCTTCGGTAATTACGTCGTCGGCCAAAGCCAATCTTACAATGCTCGCGAAATGCGCGATATTTCTTTTTTGTTCGCCGCTTAAATTATAATCCGATAATCCCATTTTTCTAATTTTAACCGCAAATATAGTTAAACCCCGAAAATATATTCCGTTAAAAAATCATAAATTTAAGAGTTGTGCTTTATCGGATTTACTTTTTTAATTACCCTTTTAAAATCTTCAATGTCTGGTTCTTTCAAAAAGAATTTTACGGCTTCTTTTACAATTTGCCTTGCGTTTTCTGCCGGAAATCCCAAACCAACGGCAATTCTGTCCATAGTGGACGTTTTATCAATGGTCGGATTTTTGTCCAAAAACAACATTTTTGTTAAATCGTACAAACGCTCTAAACGTTCATCATAACTGTCGGGATAATCGCCTCAAAATTGGAAGGATTTTTCAAAATGGCATCAAACTCGCTTTTTGTAATGTCCAATCTGCTCGCCAATCGTTCCAATAATTTAAATTCCGCATCATTTATTCTTTGGTCGTGAAGCGCTAATTTTACAATGGAAGCAAAATGTCCTTTGTTTTGCTCGTGCAATCTGGTCGGGTATAAATCTGAAATTGGCATAATGTTTTATATTTGATTCCCATAAATTTAATAATTTTTATTGAATTTCCCTTCGTTTTTTATAAAATGCTACCTTTGGCAAAATTTGCAAATTTGAGCAAACAACTTATTGTAAAAACCTACGGACAAATTGTTGAAGAAAAACAGTTGGTTCAACACTTATTAAAGGAGCATCACCATTTTCAAATTTCGAATTTGGTCGGCTCTTCATTGTCTTTTATTATTGCTGAAAGCTTTAAAAAAGTTGACAAACCGTTTTTGTTGATTTTTAATGACAAAGAAGAAGCCGCCTATTATTTAAACGATTTGGAGCAACTTTTAACCGATAAAGACGTGCTTTTTTATCCGGGTTCCTACAGAAGGCCTTACCAAATTGAAGAGACGGATAACGCCAATGTTTTGTTGCGTTCCGAAGTTTTAAACCGAATAAATTCCCGCAAAAAACCGGCAATTATTGTCACTTATCCCGAAGCGCTTTTTGAACAAGTGGTCACTAAGGCAGAATTAAATCGAAATACTTTAAAAATAAGCATCAACGATAAATTAAGCTTGGATTTTGTGAATGAGGTTTTGTTCGAATACCATTTTAACCGAGTGGATTTTGTGAGTGAACCGGGAGAATTTTCCGTTCGAGGCGGTATTATTGACGTATTTTCTTTTTCAAATGACGAACCATATCGTATTGAGTTTTTTGACGATGAAGTGGAAAGCATCCGAACTTTTGATGTTGAAACGCAACTTTCTACCGAAAAAATCAATAAAATCAGCATTATGCCCAATGTTGAAAATAAGGCATTGACCGAAAAAAGGGACAGCTTTTTGAAATATATTTCTAATAAAACAGTGGTTTTTACAAAAGATTTAAACCTGCTTTATAATACTTTAGATACACTTTTCGGCAAGGCGGAAATCGCTTTTAAAGATTTGTCTTCGGCTTTAAATCACGCCAAACCAAACGAGCTTTTTTGCGACGGCAACCTCATAAAAAAACAATTACAGGAATTTTCATTGGTTGAAATTGTGAATGCACGAGTTACTCAAGATGATTCAAAAGTTGACGAAAAGATGCTGAAACAAGTTCAGCATAACGTTGTTGTTTTCAACACAAAACCGCAACCTTCTTTTAATAAAAAATTCGATTTGCTGGTTGAAAATTTTCATCAAAACAGCGAAAACGGATTTTCAAATTACCTTTTTTGCGATTCGCAAAAACAAGCCGATCGTTTTCACGATATTTTTAGCGATCTCGACAAAGAATTGGAATACACAACGCTCGTTTTTCCTTTGTATCAAGGATTTATTGATCTGGAAAATAAATTGGTTTGCTATACCGACCACCAAATTTTTGAGCGCTATCATAAATTCCGATTAAAAAACGGCTACGCCAAAAAACAAACCATCACTTTAAAAGAATTGACGAATCTTGAAATTGGCGATTATGTTACGCATATTGACCACGGAATTGGAAAATTTGGCGGACTTCAAAAAATTGATGTGGAAGGGAAACAGCAAGAAGCCATTAAATTGATTTACGGCGATCGTGATATTTTATACATCAGCATTCATTCGCTGCACAAAATTGCCAAATACAACGGCAAAGACGGCACAGCGCCCAAATTGCACAAGTTGGGTTCCGGCGCCTGGAAAGCGCTGAAACAAAAAACAAAAACGCGCATTCGCCATATTGCTTTCAATTTGATTGAATTGTACGCAAAACGAAAAATGCAAAAAGGTTTCGCATTTCATCCCGACAGTTATTTGCAGCACGAACTTGAAGCCAGTTTTTTGTATGAAGACACGCCAGATCAATCTGCTTCAACCCAAGATGTGAAAAATGATATGGAAAATGAAATGCCGATGGACCGTTTGGTTTGCGGCGATGTGGGCTTCGGGAAAACAGAAATTGCCATTAGGGCAGCATTTAAAGCAGTTGATAACGGCAAGCAAGTCGCCATTTTGGTGCCAACCACTATTTTGGCTTTTCAGCATTTTAAAACTTTTAGCGAACGTTTAAAAGATTTTCCGGTTACTGTTGAATATTTAAACCGATTTAGAACCGCCAACCAACGAAAAGCTGTATTAAAAGGATTGGAAGACGGTTCGGTTGATATTGTGATTGGAACGCATCAGCTTACAAATTCTGCCATAAAATATAAAGATTTGGGCTTGTTGATTGTTGATGAGGAACAAAAATTTGGTGTCGCTGTAAAAGATAAATTGAAAACTTTAAAAGAAAATATTGACACGTTAACACTCACCGCAACGCCAATTCCGAGAACTTTGCAGTTTTCATTGATGGCAGCTCGTGATTTATCGGTCATCAATACGCCGCCGCCAAACCGTGTTCCCATTGAAAGCAACGTGATTCGTTTTAGCGAAGAAGCGATTCGTGATGCGATTCGCTATGAAATTCAGCGGGGCGGACAAGTATTTTTTATTCATAACCGCATAGAAAACATTAAAGAAGTAGCCGGGATGCTGCAAAGATTGGTTCCCGACGCTAAAATTGGCATTGGCCACGGACAAATGGACGGCAAAAAACTGGAAGGTTTGATGCTTGGTTTTATCAACAATGAATTTGATGTATTGGTTTCCACCACCATTGTGGAGAGCGGTTTGGACGTTCCAAATGCAAACACCATTTTCATCAACAATGCCAATAATTTCGGCTTGTCCGATTTGCACCAAATGCGCGGTCGCGTTGGGCGATCGAACAAAAAAGCATTTTGCTATTTTATTACGCCGCCTTATCATATGATGACCGATGACGCCCGAAAACGCATTCAGGCCATTGAATTGTTTACCGAATTGGGAAGCGGCATTCAAATTGCGATGAAAGATCTGGAAATTCGCGGCGCCGGCGATTTGTTGGGTGGCGAACAAAGTGGCTTTATCAACGATATCGGTTTTGAAACCTATCAAAAAATATTGAATGAAACCATTGAGGAATTGAAAGAAAACGAGTTTAAAGATTTGTATAAAGACACTTTGGAAAAACCAAAAGACTATGTAAAAGACATTCAAATTGATACAGATTTTGAAATTCTATTTCCCGACAATTATATCAATGTAATCTCTGAACGCCTAAATTTATATACCAAATTAAGCGAACTTAAAACGGAAGAAGAGTTGCAAAAATTTGAATTGGAATTGATTGACCGTTTTGGGGAATTTCCTTCTCAAGTGGCGGATTTACTGAACAGTGTGCGCCTAAAATGGATTGCAAAATCGCTGGGTCTTGAGCGCCTTATTCTGAAAAAACATAAAATGATTGGTTATTTCGTTTCCAATCAGCAAAGTTCATTTTACCAAACACCTGTTTTTACCAGCGTTTTACAATATGTGCAACAAAATCCGATGGGCTGCACAATGAAAGAAAAAGAAACAAAAAACGGATTGCGATTGTTGCTGACTTTTGACAAAATCACTTCCGTAAACAAAGCGTTGGCAACGGTTCAAAAAATATAACTCGTGAAAATCAAATGAAAAAACAACACCTAAAACATATTACAGAACTAAATATTGCGGTGCTTCTTGTGAGCACTTCAGGTGTTTTGGGCAGGTATATTTCTATGCCGCCACCAGTGACCATTTGGTGGCGCTGTGTTTTTGCCGCTGTAATTTTGGGCGCCTATTGCTGGTACAAAAAAATTGATTTAAAAATTGCAAGCAAAAGAGACTTTACAACCATTATTTTAAGCGGTTTGCTTTTTGGCGCGCATTGGGTAACTTATTTTTACGCGCTTCACCTTTCAAATGTTGCAATAGGCATGCTTTCCTTATTTACTTATCCGGTAATAACCGCATTATTGGAACCACTGTTTTTTAAGACAAAATTGAACAAAAAACATGTTTTTTTAGGCCTTATCGTTCTTGTTGGGATTTACTTTTTAGCGCCAGAATTTAATTTAGAAAACAGTCAAACAAAAGGAGTTCTTTTCGGGTTGATATCTGCCGTGTTTTATGCGATAAGAAATATTTTGATGAAGCAGAAAATAGCAAGTTACCACGGATCAATGCTTATGTTTTACCAAATGGTGATTGTTACGCTGGTTTTATGGCCCGTATTTTTTATTTTTGAAGCAAATCCAACAATGAACGATTGGCAGGCTTTGCTTGTTCTGGCGCTATTGACAACGGCTATTGGGCATACGCTTTTTGTAATGAGTTTTAAAAATTTCTCCATAAGTACTGCAAGTATTATGAGTAGTGTACAGCCAATTTACGGCATTTTATTTGGGTTGTTGTTATTAAATGAAGTTCCGGCTTTAAGCACCTTATTCGGCGGATTTTTAATTCTTACTACCGTTGTGATAGAAAGTATTCATTCTCACAGAAAAGCATAATATGGAGTTTTTTAGAATTATTGACAAACAAGCCACTGAAGAACAGCTTCAGGCAAAAATTCATCCGAGAAGTATAGACGAATTTACAGAATCGATGCTGTTTCTTGAAAGCGTTGAAAACAATTTTATAGGCTTAACGCTTTGGGGAGAATTCAATATGAGTTACGATAAAATAAATGGCGGCGTTCGTTTTGCTTTATTGGATTGCCCAAACGCTTTATCGTGGACAATTACCGCTGGTTTCCCTCCGGAAAAAGACAAAATAATGTTGCATTGCACCATAAACAGAGTCCAAAAACCTATTGAATTTATTGAAGAAATTGAGGAATTTATGGATGAGTGGGAGGCAGGTTTAAAACGCTTATTTTAAAACTTCAACACGAAATTCCCTTTTTAAAATAATTTTTTATATTCTCGGCTGTCTTTTATGCCCTTCCTAAAATTTACATCACAATTATTTGTTTTCAAAATTCAAAAAATGTAAACAAACACGTATTCATTTAAGCAAATGTGTGAATTATGTAAGGTATTCTTATAATAGTGTAACTCGTTTGCAACTGAGGCGCATAGCTTTGCATCAAATGAAAACGTTGGGAAAACCAAAAAAAAATATTTTTGGCTCCTTAATTAATTAACCCTAAATTTTAAAATATGAAGAAAATTATTTTTAGCATTATACTCTTTGGAGCTATAACAGCAAACGCACAAGAAAAGGAATACAACCAATGGTCTATTGAGGCTGAAGCAGGTGTTCATAAAGTTACCACACCTTTCGCTCCGGGATATGCAACCGCAACACCAAGTTTATGGCAAGGTGGTTTAGGAGTCCGTTACATGATCAATGAAAAATTTGGTTTTAAATTGGATGGAGGCTATAACAATATTTCAAATAGCGATGAAAGCCAAGAATTTGAATCGGAATATTACAGAGCAAGTTTGCAAGGTGTTGTAAATTTAGGCAATGTGCTTGATTTTAGAAACTGGACCAATAGGTTTAATGTGTTGGTGCACGGTGGTGCGGGTTATTCTGTAATTAAACCAAAATCTCCGATCGATTTTAACAAAGGAGATCAAATGTTGAATTTTATTGTTGGGATTACGCCACAAATAAAATTAACCGAGCGTTTGGCGCTTACCGGTGATTTAAGTTTCATCAATCATGTGAGACAATCTGTAACTTGGGATGGAACTCAAAGTTTAAGCTCAACACTTTCAAACAACGATGTAAGAGGTTTCAATGGTGTTATTGTAAATGCCAATGTTGGTTTAACTTTTTACTTAGGTAAAAAAGCTATTCACGCCGACTGGTATTCAGAAGAAAATACATTAAGAAAAGAAATTGATTCATTGAATGTTCGCGTTTCTAAAATTGAAAACGATATGAAAGACAGTGACAATGACGGAATTGCAAACTATTTAGACCAAGAGCCTAATACTGTTGCAAATGCTGCTGTTGATTCAAAAGGTCGTGCTGTAGATTTAAACAATGACGGTATTCCAGATGCAATGTTGGCGCCTTTAGATGCACGTTATGCAAATAAAGCAGACATTCAAGGTGGAAATATCATCAAAGAATTGATTGACAATGGTTATGTAAATGTATATTTCCAATTCAACAGCACAACTCCGGAAGATTATTCTTTACAATCAGTGAATTATTTGATTATTTATATGAATGAAAATCCAGAAGCTAAAGCAGACCTTATTGGTTATGCAGATGAACTTGGAAGCGTTTCTTACAATCAAAAGCTTTCTGAGAAAAGAGCAAATAAAGTACAAGAAATATTGGTTGCTGCAGGAATTGATGCTGCCCGTTTAACCGTTCGCGGTGGTGGTGAAGATGCTTCAGTAGACAAAAATTCTAAAGGTGCACGTCAATTGGTTCGTCGTGTAACTTTTAAATTGAAATAATATTTCACACTACTTTTCTAAATAAAAAAATCCTCTTTGTTGAAAAACATTGGGGATTTTTTATTTTTTACAGGTTACTGCTTAGGGAAGATTCTGAATTTTAAATACAATTCTCATTAAACCGTAAACGCAACTTTAAAATAATCGTTCACGTCAATCACCATCATTCCGGCTTCTTCGGCCGCATTCATTCCCAATATGCCATCTTCAAAAACAACGCAATCTTGCGGTTTAACGCACATTAATTCAGCACATTTTAAAAATGTTTCAGGATGAGGTTTGTGGTTTATAATATCATCCGCAGTAATCACAATTTCAAAATAGCTTTCCATTTTAATCACTTCCAAAGTTTTTTTGGCGCCATTTTTGGTGCTTCCTGTTCCAATGGACATTGGCAAAATAGTATGATATTTTCTAATGACATCGGTAACAATCTCAATTTCTTCGGTTAAATTGACCAAGGTTTTAAAATGATCTTCCTTTACTTTCCCAACTTTATCAGGATTCATTTTGGTGCCAAACATTTCATTTAATTTTTCAATAGTGGCAGTTCTTGGCATTCCGGTCAATTCCATAAACAACTTGGCGTTAAAGTCTATTCCATAAGGAATTACAGCTTTTCTCCAGGATATAAAATGGTTTGGCATGGTGTTGGCGATGGTGCCGTCTAAATCGAAAATAAGTGCTTTTGCTTGTTGGGGTATTTTAATCATAATTACATTTAAGCTGCAAAAATACAGATTTTAGCACAATTTGACTGTTTTGTTACCTATTTTAAAGTTATTTTAACGTTAAACAAAAACCCTAAATCGCTTCATACAATTTTCCCGGTAATGGTTTTACCATCCCTTTCATTTCCAAATTAAACAACAATGACGTGGTTTGGTGAATGGGCAATTTACAGTTTAAGGAAATTAAATCGATGAGTTCCTTCCCATTTCCGGTTAAAAAATCATAAAGTAACTGCTCGTTTTCTGTCAATTCAACAAAAAGTTGTTTTTGAATGGGTTTTTTTGCGGTGTTCGGACTTTCCCAATTGAGCATATCAATTAAATCTTTTGCGGAAGTTAAAATGGCCGCTTTGTTGTTTTTTATCAAATCGTTGCAGCCTTTGCTGTACAAATCGGTGCTTCTTCCGGGAACCGCAAACACATCGCGGCTATAAGAATTCGCAATATCGGCGGTGACCAAAGAGCCGCCTTTTTCCGCAGATTCAATAATGATTGTTGCTTCGGACATTCCAGCAACAATCCGATTTCGTTTTAAAAAATTTTCGCGCTGTGGCGAATCATTGTGCCAAAAATCTGTTAGAAATCCGCCATTTTTATGAATTTCAGCAATATATTTTTTGTGGACTTTTGGATAAACTTCTTCAAAACCGTGCGCCAAAACACCGATGGTTTGCAGTTCGTTTTTGATGGCGGCTTTGTGCGCACAAATATCAACGCCGTATGCAAAACCGCTCACAATTATTGGATTATACGATTTTAAATCGGCTATAAATTTTTCGCAGAAATCCCGCCCATAACTTGTAATTTGTCGCGTTCCCACAATGCTGATGATTGGCCCCGAATTTAAATCGATGTTTCCTTCTTTAAACATTAAAATCGGTCCGTCAATGCAATGTTTTAATCGTTCTGGGTAATTGCTGTCAGTAAAATAAAGCGTTTCAATATTGTTTTCCTGAATGTATTTTAACTCTTCTTCCGCTTCTTTTATGTTGTCTTTATCGAATAAATTTTTGACGGAAAGTGTGCCAAAACCAAAAATATTTTCAATGTTTCTGCGCTTTTCTTTGAACACTTCTTTTGCGCTTCCGCAGTGTGCCAGCAGCTTTTTTGCGTTAATGTCGCCAATACCTTTTACGCGCTGCAACGCCAAAACGTACAGTAAATCTTCTTCAAGCATATTTTAACAATTTGAGTGTCAATATATAAAATTATTGTTAATAAAAATTGCGCTTAACCATTATTTTACTGACTGTTTTTTATATATTTGTTACAATGACAACAGCAAACTGCATAAGCGATTTATTATACCGATATGAATGTGTGATTGTACCTAATTTTGGCGGTTTTGTAACCAATGAAATTTCGGCAAAAGTGAATCATTTTACCCACACTTTTTATCCGCCTTCCAAACAATTGACCTTCAATTCCCATTTGCAAAATAATGACGGATTGTTGGCGAATTATGTAGCCGCAACCAACAAAATTTCCTATTCAGAAGCGTTGGAAGCTATTGAAAAAGAAGTTGATTCTTGGAAACTGTTGCTAAATACTGAACAACTTGAAATAGAAAATATTGGATCTTTAAAATTAAATAAAGAGCGTAAACTCATTTTTGAACCTGCAAATTCCCTAAATTACTTAACTTCCTCTTTCGGGTTGGGTTCTTATGTTTCTCCGGCAATTAAACGCGAAGTTTTCAAAGAAAAAATTAAGCAATTAGAGCCGTTTTCAGCAAAAGAAACAAAACATAAAACGCCTGCATTCATTAAATATGCGGCAACTGCGGCAATTCTTATTGCTTTAGGCACGGTTGGCTGGACTGAATACCAAAAAATTGAATATAAAAATCTGGTTGCCGAATCCGAAGTTCAACAAAAGAAAGTGGAGAAAACAATACAGGAAGCTACTTTTGTAATTACCAATCCATTACCTGCAATTACCTTAAATATCACCAAAGAAACCTATAATTACCACATTATCGCCGGCGCTTTTAGAACTCCTGAAAATGCAGAGAAAAAATTGCGGCAATTGCTCGAAAAAGGATACAATGCCAAAATTTTAGGCGTTAATAAGTGGAATTTAACTGAAGTTGCGTTTGAAAGTTTTGCCACAGAAAATGAGGCGATAAATAAAATGCGCATCATTCACAAAACTGAGTCGGAAGACGCTTGGCTGCTGGTTAAAGAATTTTAATTTCGAACTTTTTTTGCGGATTTTCTTTTCATAAAATAGCAACATATTTGCTAAAAAACTCAATAAAAATGGCAAAAACACCCAAAGAATCCTTAACAATATTTACCGATATTGTTTTACCGGGAGAAAGCAATCCGCTAGGGAATTTATTTGGCGGCGAATTATTGGCGCGAATGGACAGGGCATGCAGTATTGCGGCACGACGTCACTCGCATGCAATTGTGGT
The DNA here is from genome assembly GCA_002842505.1 of Bacteroidetes bacterium HGW-Bacteroidetes-3. Classification (GTDB taxonomy): domain Bacteria; phylum Bacteroidota; class Bacteroidia; order Flavobacteriales; family Flavobacteriaceae; genus Lutibacter. The sequence continues at coordinate 30,183 of PHDE01000004.1, forward strand.
GACTGCATCGGTAAATCATGTGGCGTTTAATAAAGCAGTTCCCGTGGGAAGTGTTATGACTATTGAAGCAAAAGTTTCAAGGGCTTTTAGGTCGTCTATGGAAATTTATGTGGATGTTTGGGTTGAAGACCGCGAATCTCAGATACGTTCCAAAGTAAATGAAGGAATTTATACTTTTGTGGCTGTTGATAAAGATGGAAAACCCATAACTGTTCCGCAATTAGAACCAGAAACCGCGCTTGAAAAAGAACGTTATGAAGGCGCTTTGCGAAGAAAACAATTAAGCTTAATCCTTTCAGGAAAAATGAAACCTACAGAAGCTGATGAGTTGCGTAAATTATTTATTGGGTAATGCTGTGTTATTTGTTAGATGTTAAAAGTTATTTGTTAAATGTTAGAATTTTTAACTTTCAGCTTTGAGCTTTCAACTTCCAACTTTGAACTTTCAGCTTTAAACTTTGAACTTTCAGCTTTGAGCTTTCAACTTCCAACTTTGAACTTTGAGCTTTTAACTTTTAACTTTCAGCTTTAAACTTTCAGCTTTGAACTTTCAGCTTTAAACTTTCAGCTTTGAACTTTCAGCTTTGAACTTTGAGCTTTGAGCTTTGAACTTTGAACTTTCAGCTTTGAGCTTTCAACTTCCAGCTTTGAACTTTCTGCTTTGAACTTTGAGCTTTTAACTTTAAACTTTCAGCTTTGAGCTTTCAACTTCCAACTTTGAGCTTTTAACTTTCAGCTTTGAACTTTGAGCTTTTAACTTTAAACTTTCAGCTTTGAGCTTTCAACTTCCAACTTTGAACTTTCTGCTTTAAACTTTCAGCTTTGAACTTTCAGCTTTGAACTTTCAGCTTTAAACTTTCAGCTTTGAACTTTCAGCTTCCAACTACTCCCCATAAATTTCACTGTCCGGATTAAAAGCCAGCCACGCAAAAGCGAAATGATTGCTGTGTGGCGCAATTTGCAATTGTTTTCCTTGAAGTTTTCCGGCATAACAACGACCAGTAATGTCCCATTCCGATTTGGTTTCCAAATCAATAAACTTTTCATTTTCCTTTGTGAATGTTAAATGATTTCCATCAACAACGGCATTAAAAACCGTTACGGATCCCACATCTTTTGAGGTGGAAATATCATTTTCGTCCAAAACAGAAATTGTACCCGATTTATAAAACAGCACCACTTTGCTGGTTTTAAAAGTATCATTGATAACACCATTTTTCGCGGCGCTTGTAAAACTGTATATTTTATAATCGCCATTATTTTCAATATCAACAATACGTTCCATCGCCGGCAAACGTTTATCTACTTTATCGCTATTAAAAAAGTACTGAATCGGATTTTCATTTTCGTCATACTTTTTATACGGATTGTAACCGTAATTTTTTTCGGTTTCGGCAAATCCTGTTTTTTTAGACAACATTTGACCATTTGGATAACGTCCAAAAAATTCTTCCACCGAAATAATTAAGGAAGGAATTACCTCAAGTTCGGCTTCATTATAATAACCAACAATAGCAGTTCCCATCAATTGCTGCCACAAAGTTTCCGTTTTTCTGTCCAGCATAACCATGTCGCTGTTTCGCAACATTCCTGAAGCCTCAAACTCTAAAGTTTCCTCTTTGCCATTATGTTTTAAAACACGGTTATACACAATTCCCGAATTGCATAACGGACAATAAGTCACCAAAATGGCAACGCCTTCCAATTCATCATTTGCTATTTCGTGCATTGTTAAAATATTTAGGGAATACGCTTTGGCAACGCCATTAATTTCAACCGCAATCACAGGTTCTTTTGGAAAAAACATTTCTAGCCCCTCCGTTTTGTTCACAAATTTTGGTTTGTCAAGCGTTGGAAATGAGCCTTTTGGCAACACTATTTGAATTTCTGAAAGATCGACAGAATGCTTTGAAATGTCAGTTCCCCAAGTAAAAGGCAAATTTTTCGGATTTTTAAATTGTGCAAAAACAGGAGAAATCATAAAAAGAAATAAAATGCTTGAAATTAGTTTATTTATCATAATTAAGTTGTTATTTGTTTGAAATTTTGTCTCGTAAAGTGTTTTTTACTTACAAAAGGTTAATGAAATAAAAATATGGAATTATATTGAGATAAAGCCTCGTGCATCATTATTTCTAACAATATTTAAAAAATAAATATGTCAGGATTTTCAATTTTATAAGACTATTATACATATTATTTCTTAAGAAATTATTTCAAATTCAGATTAAAACTATGGACAACCATCGCGACAAACATTTTTGCATTCCACAAAACGATTTTCCTAAAATTGTAGTGATCGGTGCCGGTTTTGCCGGCATAAATTTTATAAAAAAACTAAAAGACAAACCAGTTCAGGTTATTTTAATAGACCAAAATAACTACCACCAATTCCAACCTTTATTGTACCAAGTTGCCATTAGCGGTTTGGAGCCGGATTCTGTGGTTTCTCCCATTCGAAAACTGTTTAAATCATGCATTAATATGATTTACAGAATGGCAAAAGTGGAAGAAATAGACACAAAAAATAATTGCGTTTATACCGATATTGGTTATGTAAATTACGATTATTTGGTGATTGCCACTGGTAGTTCCACAAATTATTACGGGTCTTTAAATATTGAAAAATACGGTATCGGATTAAAAAGCATCAATGATGCCATAAACATCAGAAGCTGGATGCTGCAAAATTTAGAACTTGCTGTTGAAGGGTGTAATTTTGAAGAAAAAACGGCACTGACAAAATTTGTAATTGTGGGCGGCGGTCCGGCGGGCGTAGAAATGGCAGGCGCTTTGGCTGAATTTAAAAAATATTTGCTCAGCAACGATTATCCGGAAATTGAATATGAGTCCATGCATATTTATCTAATTCAGTCGGCTGACAGAATATTGCCTACGATGTCACTAAAAGCCTCAGAACACGCGCTTAAAATTTTAAAAAAACTGGATATTGAAGTATTGCTCAACAGCAGGGTAACAGATTATGACGGCGATAAAATTACAATTCTCATTAATGATGAAGAAAAAATAATTGAGTCCAAAAATTTAATTTGGGCGGCTGGCGTAAAGGGAAATATCCTAAAAGGGATTGATGAAAAAGCGATAGTTCAAGGAAACAGAATAAAAGTGAATCAGTACAACCAAGTTGAGGGTCTGGAAAATGTTTTTGCCATTGGCGATATTGCGGCAATGATTTCTGATGCCAATCCGCAAGGGCATCCAATGGTTGCGCAAGCCGCTATTCAGCAAGGTAAAATACTGGCTAAGAATATGTTGTATAAAATAAACAAAGGCGTATTTAAAAAACCCTTTAGTTATGTAGACAAAGGTTCCATGGCTACCATTGGAAAAAGAGATGCTGTGGCCGATTTAAAAAATTTCTTTTTAAATGGAAGAATAGGCTGGTTGCTATGGTCATTTATACATTTAATTTCCATTACGGGTTTCAAAAATAAATTTAAAGTTGCTTTTAACTGGACGATGAAGTATCTTTCTTATGAGAAGGCGAATCAACTCATTATTAGAAAATATATTAGAAAAAGTTAGCGAAACTTGTCCTCTTTTTAAAGTACTTTTGTTCAAATAAAATTATGCAATACCATGAATGAGTTAAATATTCTGTCTGAATCTTTTGAGAAAATAAAAAGCTATTTAGAAAGCAATAACGACAAAACACAGCCAATAGTTAAATTTAAAAATCCTTCAGAATTAAAGGAAGTTATCGATTTTGAAATTGGCAAGAAAGGCGTCTCAGAAAATGAATTCTTGGAATTGATAGATAAATATTTAGAATATTCTGTAAAAACCGGAAACAAGCAATTTTTTAACCAACTGTATTCAGGGTTTAATTTTCCAGCATTTATTGGCGAAATATTTACCGTTTTGGCAAACACTTCCATGTACACTTATGAAGTTGCGCCAGTTGCGACTTCCATTGAAACTGAAATGATTCGTTTGATGAATCGTTATTCCGGTTATGAAGACGGCGACGGAATTTTTGTGAGCGGCGGCAGCAATGCCAATTTGGTTGCTATGTTTTCAGCCCGAAATAAAATATTGCCCGAAAGTCGTTTTGATGGTTATGACCGAAATTTAAAACTGAAGGCTTTTGTAAATGAACAAGCCCATTATTCTTTTGAAACTGCCGCAAATATTTTGGGAATCGGAGCCAAAAATGTGATTAAAGTGAAATCGGACAAAAAAGGGATGATGATTCCTTCTGAATTGGAGAAAGAAATAAAAGCTTCCATAGAAAGAAATGAAAAACCATTTTTTGTTGCAGCAACCTGCGCGACAACCTTATTGGGCGCTTATGATCCCATTGATGAAATGGCCGAAATTTGCCAAAAATATGATATTTGGCTGCACGCGGACGGTTCTTTTGGTGGCTCTTTAATTTTAAGCGACCAACATCGCCATTTAATGCGCGGAATTGAAAAAACAGATTCCTTTGCCTGGAATCCACATAAATTAATGAATATCCCTTTAATTTGTTCTGCTTTGTTGGTAAAAAAACGGGGAACGCTTCAACATAATATTACCGATATTAATGCCGATTATATTTTTCACGATATTGACCAAATTGAAGATTTGGGAAAAAAATCCATTCAATGCGGAAGACGCGTTGATGCCGTAAAACTATGGTTTGCCTGGAAATATTTCGGATTGGAAGGCTACCAAAAACGAACAGACAATTTAATTGCTGTGGCAACTTATGCTGAAGAAATTGTAAAAAATCATAAAAACCTTGAACTGCTTGCCGACCGTCAATCTTTTGCGGTTTGCTTTAGATATATTCCTGAAAACAAAACCGATTTAAACAAATTCAATTTAGCGTTGCGTGAAGCTATGCGGAAAAATGAAAAATCCATTGTGAATTACGGTTACATAGGCAAAACTTTGGCCATTCGTTTGATTACCGCAAATGGTGAATTGCAGAAATCGGACATTGATTTATTTTTTGACAATTTATTAAAAACCGCAACCGCGCTTGAAAACAAAAGCAGCAGTGTTTTATGTTGATATTTTTAACTAGACGAAAAATATAGAAAAAAGACAAAAGACTATTGTGATGGAAATCAGTTATTTATTACATTTTCTTTCTCTTATATATTACCGTCGATTAAATAACACTTCTTTTTATGACCCAATTTTAATGTAAACCTAAGGTTTTAAAAAACTGTCATGTTTGTGATTTTCAGGCTGAAATCATTTTATTTTCCTGCCTTGAAGAAATTTCAACACCACCAAACTAAAGAAAATTCCGAAGGAAATATAGCACATCGGAAAACCGCTTTCCATTTTTGGGCACTGCACTTTCCCAAATAATTGGCCAATTGTCGCATAGGTTGCAATGGCCAAAGCAAATGAGGTGAACAAAAAATAAACCGCATTTCCCCTGTTAAAAACATGGGCAACAAAAGGAATTATCAAACAGCCAAAAATAATATAACAAGCCGGAATTACGCCCAATTTAGGGCAAGTTCCTTCATGCAAAAACTCTGTATACGCCAAGTTTCCGGCACCTAAAATTCCAAAAACAAAAACCGCATAAATACCATAATTAATCATTTTTTTCTTCATAAAGATTAGGTTTTTTTAGAACTTGAGACTAAATTCTACTATTATATTGTTTTTTAGTACATGACAAAAAACATATTTCATTGAAAATCAACAAAATAAGTAACAATAAATTAGGATAAAAGACTGATATTCATTACATTAAAGAATTATTACCACATAATTTTTCTAATGAAGAACGCCAGTCTAGAGCGTAAAGATACATCGTTAATATCAGTATTGCAAGGTCATTTTAAAGGGGAACTTAATCTGGCAAGGGTCAAGCTCATCTGTTTATTTATAACGGCTTTATGCAAAATAAAGACAATTAATTATGATAGACTTGCCTCTGGATTCGACACAAAAGCCAATAAAAGCAGTTCATACAGAAGGATACAGCGATTTATGGCGGACTTTGATTTTCCGATGAATACGGTTTCGGTTCTGATATTCAATCTATTGCCGTTTAAAGATGATTTGGTGCTGGTTTTAGACAGAACGAATTGGAAATTTTGGTTAAGGATTACTTCGCCTATTTATTATTTTTTACAGGAGTTCAGTGAACCTTGTTTGCAGCGGAAAGCCCGCCCCGCAAGGAAACGCTCTCCGAAAAGGCGAACAGGCCAAAAATTTCACACAAATATCCCCTAAATTATTTCTCAGGATTTTTTGCGTACTTTTGCAAAAATTTGAAATATGAATTATTTATCCGTTGAAAATATATCGAAATCTTTTGGTGAAGTGGCGCTTTTTAGCAATGTTTCATTCGGCATAAATAAGGACCAAAAAATTGCCTTTATCGCCAAAAACGGTACCGGAAAAACCACCATATTGAACATTATTGCGGGATTGGAGAGTCCGGACAGCGGACAAGTGGTGTCGAGAAAAGGCATCAAAATTGAATATTTGTCGCAGGAAGACAGTTTGGACGACAATTTAACGGTGGAAGAAACCATTTTTAATTCGGACAATGAGACGCTAAAAGTGATTGAGGAATATGAAAAAGCGTTGAACAATCCCAATGACGAAAAGGCTTATCAAGTGGCTTTTGAAAAAATGGACCGGCTCAATGCCTGGGATTTTGAAACCCAATACAAGCAAATTTTATCGAAATTAAAACTGGACGATTTAACGCAAAAAGTGGGTTCACTTTCGGGCGGACAGCGCAAAAGATTGTCGTTGGCAGTAATTTTAATCCACAAATCGGATTTGTTAATTTTGGATGAGCCCACAAACCATCTGGATTTAGAAATGATTGAATGGCTTGAAAATTATTTTCAAAAAGAGAAAGTTACGCTTTTGATGGTGACGCACGACCGGTATTTTTTGGAGCGTGTTTGCAATGAAATTATAGAATTAGATCAGGGAAATTTATACACTTACAAAGGAAATTACTCTTACTTTTTAGAGAAAAAAGAAGAGCGAATTGCGATGGAGCAGGCAAGTGTTGACAAGGCCAAAAACCTGTTTGTTAAAGAGTTGGAGTGGATGCGCCGGCAGCCAAAAGCGCGTACCACAAAATCCAAATCGCGCATCGACGATTTTTTCATCATCAAGGAAGAAGCGCATAAACGAAGGGACAACCATAAAGTGCAGCTGGAAATTGATATGGAGCGTTTGGGTTCTAAAATTGCGGAATTTCACCACGTTTCAAAATCTTTTGGCGATTTAAAAATATTGGATAAGTTCGATTATGTTTTCAAAAGAAACGAGCGCATAGGAATTATCGGCAAAAACGGCACCGGAAAATCGTCTTTCATAAAAATGCTTACCGGTGAAATTCCTGTTGATTCGGGTAAAGTGGTAATTGGCGAAACCATAAAATTCGGTCACTACTCGCAGGATGGAATTGTGATAAAACCGGGACAAAAAGTGATTGAAGTGATCAAGGAATTTGGGGAGTATATTCCGCTGACCAAAGGAAGGAAAATTTCGGCGGCGCAACTGTTGGAAAGGTTTATGTTCAGCAGGTCTAGGCAATACGATTTTGTGGAAAAATTAAGTGGTGGCGAACGAAAACGCTTGTATTTATGCACGGTTTTAATCCAAAATCCGAACTTTTTAATTTTGGATGAGCCCACAAACGATTTGGATATTGTGACCTTAAACGTGCTGGAAGAATTTTTGTTAGATTTTCCCGGCTGTTTGATCGTGGTTTCTCACGACCGATATTTTATGGATAAAATTGTGGACCATCTTTTTGTGTTTAAAGGCGATGGCGTCATTGAAGATTTCCCAGGAAATTATACCGATTACAAAGTGTATGAAGATTCAAAACCAGCGGAAGAAAATACTGCTGTAAAAAATACCGACTCCCGAAACAAAATAGCAAGCAAAACAAAATTGTCGTTCAAAGAAAAAAAGGAATTCGACAATATTGAAGGCGATATTGAAGCCTTGACAGCTCAAAAAAGCGCCATTGAAGCCCATTTTTTGGACACCGCACTTTCTGTGGAAGAAATCAATGAACTGTCTACAAAACTTCAGGAAATCAACAAAAAAATTGACCAAAAAGAAGGCCGTTGGTTTGAACTTTCTTCGATGTTGGAATAAAGCCCCCTGTTTATTAATAAGTCGAAATTTGACATCTATATAAGTAAACAGTTGGCAGGTTCAGTCGGCAGTTTGACGAATCAGCAATTAAACGATTAAACAAATCAACAATTAAACGCATCAACTACACATGAACAATATTCAATTCCTCAATCAGCGGTTCATTGTTAAATCGCAACAATAATTGGGCAACGGCTATGGTGTCTTTTTCGCAATAAATCGCAATGCGCGCAACATCTTTTTCTTTGTAATACACGCCGCAAACTTCGCTTCCGCTGATGTCGTCTTTCGGTGAAGGAATATTTAAAATTAAGGTGAGCAATTTTAGGGAAGTGTAATGTTTATAATCGCCAAATTTCCACATTTCTAAAGTGTCTAAATGGGCAATTTCCCAAGGTTTTTTTCCGAATAAATTCAGTTTTTCCGGCAAGGCTATTTGATTGATGATCATTCGCCGGGCGATATAAGGAAAATCAAATTCTTTTCCGTTATGGGCACATAAAACATGCTCGGGTTTGTTAAAATGGCTTTCCAATAGCTTTTTGAAACCATTTAAAATAACCCGTTCATCATCTCCAAAAAAAGAAGTGACGCGAAAAGTTCGGTTTTTAGAATTAAAATTAACAAAATAGCCGACTGAAATACACACAATTTTACCAAATTCAGCCCAAATTCCGGCACGTTCATAAAAATCCTCAGAAGTCACTTCTTCTTTGCGCTGATAGGCCGTTTTTTGGGTGAAGAGTTCTTGTTTTTCTTCAGACAATTCAGAAAAATCTGCAACTTCAGGAACAGTTTCAATATCTAAAAATAGGATGTTTTCGAAATTAAGTTTTGTGTTCATCGCCTTTTTTTAAGATAAATGTACTAATTAAATTGTATTAACAAGTGCCTAAAGTACTTAAAGTGAGCTAAAGTGCCTAAAGTATTTGAATTGAACCGAGAATCAAAACAACTTTAGGCACTCCAAACTCAAGGCACTTTAGGCACTGAATAAAGAAAGTGACTAGAGTTAAAAAAAAGAGAAGTGCCTGAAGTGAAAAGTTTTTGAAGAGAACCAAAAAGTAAAACAACGCTAGGCACTCCAAACCCAAGGCACTTTAAGTACTCGCTTATTCACAAATTAAGCTATTGTAAGGTTTATGTTATCATAATGTTATAATTTTGAAAAACAATTATCTTTTGCACCGTAAAAATAAATTATGACTACTTTTGAATGCTTTTATGATTTAAATAGCACTAAATATGAAAAATTCAGATATTAAAATACTGTTGGTTGATGATGAACCAGATATTTTAGAAATTGTTGGTTACAACCTAAAAAATGAAGGTTATAAAATTTATACCGCAAAAAATGGGATTGAAGCCATAGAAAGTGCAAAAAAACATACGCCCCATTTAATTATTTTAGACATTATGATGCCTGAAATGGATGGCATTGAAGCCTGCGAAAAAATTAGGGCAACCAAAGGTTTGGAAAATGTACTAATTACATTTTTTACCGCGCGCAGTGAAGATTATTCACAAATGGCCGGTTTTGATGTTGGTGCTGACGATTATATCACCAAGCCCATAAAACCTAAAGTGCTCATCAGCAAAATAAAAGCCCTTTTGCGCAGGGTTGACGATATAAGCCCTGCTGAGTCTGAACAAATAAAAATAGGTGATTTTATTATTGACCGCGAAGAATACGTAATTGTTAAAAATGGCGAAAAGTTGTCACTTCCCCGCAAAGAATTTGAACTGTTTGCGTTGTTGGCTTCAAAACCAGGAAAAGTATTTAAACGTGATGATATTTTAAATCAGGTTTGGGGAAATGAAGTGGTTGTGGGCGGAAGAACCATTGATGTCCATATCAGAAAATTGCGAGAGAAATTAGGCGATGACAATTTTAAAACCATAAAAGGCGTTGGGTATAAATTTGTGATAGATGAAGATTAAAAAAACATATTTTTTTGCTTTTTGGACCTCCGTTTACATCACTGTTTTTACATCGATTGCTATTGTTTTATTGGATTATTTTGTTTTAAATATTTCATTTAATTTTTCATTTATACTTCTTTTTATTGCCGTTGTTTTTACTTTTACCTTTTTAATAACCCAATTCCGATTGGAGCGGTTTATTTTTCAGCGCATCAAAAAAATATATGACAGCGTTTCTATTTTAGATTCCTCCGATTTTAATAAAACGCCCATTACCACTGACATTGACACCCTTTCAAGAGATGTGCAAACATTTGCGAAAAATAAACAACAACAAATTAAGAATTTAAATTTAAGGGAAGATTACAGAAGGGAGTTTTTAGGCAACATTTCTCACGAATTAAAAACACCTTTGTTTACGGTTCAGGGCTATTTATTAACCTTGTCTGATGGTGCAATCCGTGACAAAAAAATCAGTAAAAAATACCTAAAAAGAGCTAACAAAGGCGTTGAGCGACTTATTGCCATCGTGAAAGATTTGGATTTAATTTCCAAATTGGAATCGGCCGATTTAAATTTAAACAAAGAGCCTTTTGATATTGTTGAGTTGATTCAAAATGTATTTGAATTGCTTGAAATGAAAGCAAAAAAAAGAAAAATATCTTTAGTTTTCAATAAAAAATACCGATTTCCAATTATGGTCATTGGCGATGAGGAACGCATTGAGCAAGTACTTATCAATCTGCTGGTTAACTCCATAAAATACGGTAAAATTGACGGCGCCACAACGGTAAGCATTGAACCGCTCAGAAAAGACAAAATACTTATTAAAGTGTCAGACAATGGAGAGGGAATTGAAGCCAAACACCTGCCAAGAATTTTTGAACGTTTTTACAGGGTTGACCAGAGCAGGTCAAGAGAACAAGGCGGATCTGGATTGGGGCTTGCCATTGTAAAACACATTATTGAAGCGCATGACGAAGCGATTTTTGTGGAGAGCGAATTTAAAAAAGGCTCCACATTCTCATTTACCCTCGAAAAGTTTGAACAAGTCTAAATCTATTTTCGAATTCACTTGCTTAAATCCAAAAAATTTGGCCAGATCACTTAATTCAGCAAAGGTAAATTTTTCCTGTTTCGCATAAGGCGCAACCCCGTTTTCCCGCAACATTTTCGCCAAATATTCCTGCTCAAATTGCCCGGGCGTAGGAATAAAAAAAGCCATTTTTCCCGTTGCGGCCAAATCCATAATGGTTGAATAGCCCGAACGCGCGATCACAAAATTGCTTTGGTTGATGGCAGCTTCCAACTCGTTTGCCAACATAAAATTAACGATGTTAAAATTGCTTGGCGCAGTTATTTCAGCAGCAGAAAAAACGCCACGAACCAATAAAACGCGTCCTTTAAAATCCTTTAATTCCTTCAGTAATTTATTTTCCAACAAGGTTCTTTGTGGTTCCGGACCGGAAAGCAACAGCAAAAAAGTGTATTTGATTTCGAGTTTTTTAGGCTGAAACCGACTTAAAATTCCGATATATTTTAAGTTGAAATAATGCTTTTTCAAATGCCCCAAACCGCCCGAAAAATTTGAAATTCCATTCGAATCCGGCACCCAGCATTCATCGAATTTTTTGATGAATTGCCGGTGAATTTTTGAAGTGATAAAAGTGGTTATCCCCGACAACACCTTTAATTGATGCGTGATATAAACTGAAGGTACTTTTTTGCTGTAAACACCAAATCGGTTGTCGGAAATAATGCCGGCAATGTTTTCATTTTCAATCAATTGCGCAACAATTTTTCGTTCTTTTCTGACTGCCGAAATGATTTTTGGAAGTTGCAAAAAAAGTTTAAACCTTAGATATTTCCCGTTTTTTGGATAACTGATATTGTAATAAGGCAGTTCAATACTTTTCAACAAAGGAAATTCTTTTTGAAGCAACTTCAACGCGTCGCCGTCACTTGCCAAAACAGGTTCGTAATTGGCTTTTTGTAAGGCGTTAATAATTGGAATGCAACGCGTGGCGTGACCCAATCCCCAATTTAAGGGCGCGACAAGAATTTTTTTTTAGAGATCAAAACCTATATCTTTTCTGAAATTCATTTTGTCAAAGCCTATTTTATCTATGTTTTCATAAGATTTTTTAAGGGCTTCTTTAAAATCGCTTCCAAAAGAAGTGATTGCCAAAACACGGCCGCCGTTGGTGACTACTTCATTGTTTTTATTAGCGGTGCCAGCGTGAAACGCGATGGAACCTTCCACTTTATCCAATCCATAAATCACTTTTCCTTTTTCGTAGTTTTCCGGATAACCGCCAGAAACCAACATCACGGTACAAGCACTTTCACTTACAAATTCAATGGTTTTGGTGTGCAATTCATTTTTTCCTGCGGCAATCAACAATTCCAAAAAATCACTTTTTATTCTCGGAATTACCACTTCACTTTCCGGATCGCCCATTCGACAATTGTATTCTATCACTTTTGGCTCGTCGCCCACTTTTATGATTCCGAAGAAAATAAAACCTTTGTACGGAATGTTGTCTTTTTGCAAGCCATCCACCGTTGGTTTTATCACCCGTTCCTCAATTTTTTTCATAAACGCTTCATCAGCAAAAGGCACTGGAGAAACCGCGCCCATTCCTCCGGTATTCAATCCTTTGTCGCCTTCGCGAATGCGTTTGTAATCTTTGGCGTTGGGAAAATTTACATAACTTTTTCCGTCGGTCAGCACAAAACAGCTCAATTCAATCCCATCCAAAAATTCTTCAATCACTACTTTGCTGCTTGCTGCGCCAAACTTTTCATTGGCCAGCATTTCCTTCAATTCCTCTTTTGCTTCCTGCAAATCGTTCAAAATCAGTACGCCTTTTCCCTGCGCCAAACCATCGGCTTTTAACACATACGGCGCTTTCAATGTTTCCAAAAACTGATAACCTTCCTCCAAATTATTTTTTGTAAAACTTTTATAGGCCGCGGTTGGAATGTTGTGACGCACCATAAATTCTTTGGCAAATTCCTTGCTTCCTTCCAATTGCGCCGCCAATTTTTGCGGTCCGATAACGGCCACATTTTTCAATTCGGGATCGTTCAAAAAGAAATCGTGAATGCCTTTTACCAAAGGATCTTCCGGACCAACAACCACCAATTCAATTTCATGTTCCAAAACAAGCTCTTTTACCGATTCGAAATCGGTTGGCTGTATTTTTATGTTTGTGCCCAATTGATCGGTTCCTTCATTTCCCGGCGCGATAAATAATTGCGTTAACAAATCACTTTGCGCTATTTTCCAGGCCATTGCGTGTTCCCTTCCTCCCGAACCTAAAATTAATACATTCATATTTTTAATTGATTTTATCTCTTTTTTATGCAGAAAAAAACTTAAAATATTTGCTCCAATATTTTTTGCGTGATCACATAAGTTGGGCGAACCCCTGTTGTTCCTAAACCTCCTGAAGCCAATGTGCTTCCTGTTTCCAGCGGATTATCCGATGCATAATAAGCATAGCGAACTTTCACTTTATCGGAAATATTACCCCTAATTTTTGCTGCTGCCTGAATCGCTTTTTGGTAATGCGCGCCTTCCATTTCAAGTCCGACTACTTTCCAAGTTGAATTGTAAAAGAATTTTAAAATGTCTTTATTTTGAAGTGAGGTTCCCAAAACCGTAACCATTGCGCCAGTATAAACAGCAACGCCACAACCCTCAAACATTTTCTTTTTTAGCTGATTTTTTATAGGATAATTGTCGGCCGTACCTTCAAAAATATGCGATGAAGGAATCATAATATCGCCTTTTCCGCCTTCTAAAATTCCGGCTTTTCCCATAATAGAAACAGATTCCACATTTAAATGATGGTTTTTTCCATTCTCGCAAATATATGGTTTTAACAGCTCGTCCATCGTTTCATAAGCTTGTTCCCCAAAAGCATAATCCATCACAATCAACACTGGTCTTTCATCAATATCTAAATTGTTTTCAAACTTATATTTCGTTTTGGAGAGGTCTATTTTTTCTGTGTCTATAATTTGGACATCAATATAGGTTCCTGAAGTGTCTTTTATGTGAATAAGCCCATTTTTTTCAGCAAAAATTTCCACTTGCGCCCGTAAGTCTTCATTTTCAGGGTCGCTTAACAATTCAAACAAAGAAATATTGTCATTGTCTTTAATTTGTTTAGGCAAAACCACCGGCGCATAAATAGAATTCATAACGCTGTGCATATTGGCGCTTATTATATGGATCGGACGCTTCATCAAGTCATTTTCAAGCAACACTTCTTTAATGTTATTTGCCCAAATTTCGCCATAAATATGATGCCCTATTCGTTCTCTTAAAACTGGACTAAAAGTGATGGTTCTTTTTAAGTCGTGCACTTTTTCATTGATGGCCAAAGTTCCCAGCCAAAAAATAATTTGAAAAAACCGATCTGGATTGTTTTTCTCTTCTAAAATACTGTGAACCAATTGCGTTTCTTCAAAAGTTCTCCCTAAAATGCTTGCCAAATGCGCCAACATAATATCGCGCTCGTCTCTTGTCAGTTTTATGTTGTTTAACACAACCTCTTCCAATTTTTTCCACTCCCTGTTGGTTTCGTTGCCTTCGCTAATTAAAACTTTGTTGGCTATTTTATGGGATTCAATGAATAAAAAAGTTAAATGCGTTAAAACATCATAGATTTCCGATCTTCCGCGGGTTACCTCAATATTCATTTGATCTTTATCTATTCTGTAACAATTTCTTTTTCTTTTTGGTGGGACAATGGCTTTAAAATGCGATTTTCCGAAACCTTCTTCGGAAGTTAAATTGATAAACCGGCATTCTTCAATACCAATTGGTAGCCTTTCAATCACATAGATTAATCCATTTAACTCCACTTTTTCATCGGCAATGGTTCCGTAAATTTCAGGTCGAAGCAATAATAATGACTCCCTTAAAGTTTCTCCTGAAATCCCCATTGGTTTGTAAAATCCACGCGTAAATATGTGGCGCATAGAAATATATAAACGCTCAATGGCACCTGATGATTCCTGTGCACGCGTTCTTTCTTTTATTCTTGAGTTTTGCATAGTTTGGTTTTAATGGGTAAAGATACTGTTTATCTGTTTATCCGTTGATTTGTTTATTTGTTGATTTGTTGCGTCATTGCGAAGTTTTTGCAAAAAAACTGCAGCAATCTGTTCCTCGTTTTGTTTAAATTTTTATTCGTTTAACTGTTGAATTGTTTTGTAATAATCATTAAATCAATCATTTAGAATTATCTAATTAGCAGATTTGCCAATTATTTTATTGTATTCTTTCTCATTATTTAAAATGGAAACGGCTTTTAAAATGACATTGTCGAAGATCACTTTTTGCTGATAAACGCCTTCTGCATAATAATACCTTTTTATAATTTCTTCCGACAGTTCATTGATGATTTCCTCTTTATTTTTATCCAGTTCCTTGAATTTTTCCGCTTGAATTGATGCTAAAATTTCTGAATAACCTTTCAATAAATTTCCGTTTAAATTTTCTGCGGAAGCTGTTTCCAGCGCTTTTTTGAATTCCGTTTCTGATTTTGTCTCAAAAGCATCATTATTTTTACTTAAATAATTTTTAAAAGAAATATAATCTGAATCCGCCAATTTAAATTTTGAAGGTTCGGCAATGGTTGTGTTTTCATAAAAATATTGGGTCGCATAATTGAAAAAAGCATCGGAATTCAATAGCGTTTCGGTGGTTTTAGTGGTTGTTGGTTTTGCTGTTTTAACATCGGGCAAAATACCTCCGCCACCATAAACAATTCTTCCTTTTTCGGTTTTAAAAGTTTGTGTGTTTTCAGAAAATTTAGGAATATTGCCTTTTTCGTCTCTATTGGTATAATCCAATTCTTGAATGCAACGGCCACTTGGCGTATAATATTTAGAAATGGTAATTTTCATTTGCGTTCCGTAAGAAAGCGGTAAATAACGCTGCACCAATCCTTTGCCAAAAGAACGTTCACCAATAATTACCGCTCGGTCATAATCTTGCAGCGAGCCAGCCAAGATTTCTGAAGCCGATGCTGAACGGTTGTTTACCAAAACGGCAATTGGAATTTCTAAATCAATTGGTTCTTGCAAAGTTTTAAAAGTATCGCTCCATTTTTCAATTTTCGCTTTTGTGGTTACCACTATTTTATCTTTCGGAATAAAAAAATTGGCAATGGAAACAGCTTCATTCAGCAATCCGCCCGGATTTCCCCGAACATCAATAATCAGTTTTTTCATGCCTTGTTCTTTCAAGTCCAAAAAGGCTTTTTTAACTTCATAAGCGGCTTTTTCATTGAAAGTTGTGAAAGAAATATAGCCAACTTCATTGGCGAGCATCGTATAATAAGGAACCGGATTTACTATAATTTTTTCACGGGCTACAGCAAACTCCATTTTTTTATTCTGGCGTTCAATTTGAAGATTTACCTTGGTGTTTGGCAAACCGTTTAGCAATGCCGCAACGCCGGTTTCATCAAAATCCTTGACTTCAATATCGTTAATTTTTAAAATTTTATCACCCGGTTTAATTCCTGCTTTTTCCGCAGGGGAATTTTTCAGCAGTTCTCGAACGGTTAAATTGTTGTTTTTATAACGGGTCACAACGCCAATTCCGCCATATTCGCCGGTGGCTGCAATACGCGCATCTTCAACGCCTTGCTCATCGTAATAACGCGTGTAAGGATCCAAACTTTCAAGCATGGAATTTATAGCTTTATTCGACAGTTTTGCCGGATTCACGGCATCAATATAATACATATTGAGCTCTTTAAACAAGGTGGTATAAATATCAATTTGTTTGGCAATTTCAAAAAAATCAGACTGAAATGCGATTGAAATTGTAAGTGCCAAACCCGCAAAAATACCTATTGCCCATTTTTTAATTTTGCCCATCTTCTTCAATTTTACTTAAAAATTTAGTGAATACTTTTTTAAATATTTCTTCTAAGTCGGCGTACTTTGGTTCCTCTTTATCAGTATAAATAAACATAAAAATATACTGATTTTTTATATTTTCCAAAATTAGCTGTTTATTTAATCGATACACTTCCCGCATCATTCTTTTAATTCTGTTTCGGTCAACCGCCAATTTCACCACCCGTTTTGGGACTGAAAATCCGACCTTTAAAGGAAACTCCGAATCGTGGTTGATTGGTAAATAAATTAACTGTAAAGGAAACGATTTTACGCGTTTTCCTTCAGCAAAAAGCTGTTCAATTAATTTGTGGCTTTTTAATTTTTCGTTTCTCCCTAAAGTAAATTTCATCAACACAAATGTAGGGAATAAAAGATTTTAATTAGTAAATTTGTAAACAACAAAACATAAAACCAAATGTCACAAGATTTATTTCAGGCTCCAGATTATTATCAATTGGATGAATTGTTAACCGAAGAGCATATTTTAGTTCGCAATGCCGCAAGGGAATGGGTAAAAAGAGAAGTTTCCCCAATTATTGAAGAAGCCGCACAACAGGCAAAATTCCCAAAATCCATTATTTCCGGATTGGCTGAAATAGGTGCTTTCGGACCTTATATTCCTGAAGAATACGGCGGTGCTGGATTGGATCAAATTTCGTACGGATTGATTATGCAAGAAATAGAAAGAGGTGATTCAGGAGTTCGTTCAACTGCTTCCGTGCAATCTTCATTGGTGATGTATCCTATTTGGAAATATGGCAATGAAGCGCAACGTCAAAAATATTTGCCAAAACTGGCAAGCGGTGAACTTTTAGGCTGTTTTGGATTAACTGAGCCCGATCACGGTTCCAATCCTGGCGGAATGACCACCAATATTAAAGATATGGGTGATTATTATTTGCTGAATGGCGCAAAAATGTGGATTTCAAACGCGCCTTTTGCTGATATTGCTGTGGTTTGGGCCAAAAATGAAGAAGGAAGAATTAAAGGATTAATTGTTGAACGCGGAATGGCGGGATTTTCAACGCCAGAAACACACAACAAATGGTCGTTACGCGCTTCCGCAACCGGAGAATTGATTTTCGACAATGTGAAGATTCCAAAAGAAAATATTTTGCCCAATAAAGACGGATTGGGTGCGCCTCTTGGCTGTCTGGATTCCGCACGTTACGGCATTGCTTGGGGTGCCATTGGTGCTGCCATGGATTGTTATGATACGGCTTTGCGTTACGCAAAACAACGTATTCAATTCGACAAACCGATTGCGGGAATGCAATTGCAGCAAAAAAAATTGGCCGAAATGATTACTGAAATCACCAAAGCACAATTGCTCACATGGCGTTTGGGCGTTTTAAAAAATGAAAATAGGGCGACAACCGCACAAATATCCATGGCGAAACGAAACAATGTTGACATGGCAATCCATATTGCACGAGAAGCCCGACAAATACTGGGTGCGATGGGAATTACCGGCGAATATTCCATTATGCGCCACATGATGAATTTGGAAAGCGTTATTACTTATGAAGGAACGCACGATATTCACTTGTTAATTACAGGAATGGATATTACGGGAATTTCCGCTTTTAAATAGCAGGTTTGAGTTGTAAGTTATTCGTCTTTCAACATGTTTTCTTTCATTTCCAAAATTTTGTAATAATGGATTTTGCACTTATAAAAATAACTTACCACAGCTTCGTTGTCTTTAAGTTCAAAAGGTGTTTTTGAAATTTTAACTGGAGGTTTATTTCCAAATTCCTCTTTCGGATCGCTGTCTAAAATATAGTCGTGCGGCGTTTTTGAAGTAATAAAACTACCGGTAAAAAGGGAATTTACATTACTTTCGACTCGTTTTAATGGTGCGCCGTTAGTTCTAAAATACACGCTGTCCAATATAATTTCTGGATTGTTTATGGTAATTTTCAGCGTCGTTACAACCAAATCAGGTTGTTCGCCAACTGAATTGGCATAAGTGGCTTCCAAAACCTTAAAAGGATGTTCGGTTTGCGCTTTTACTTTTGAAGCGCCACAGCCAAAAAAAGAGAAGCTTAATAAAATGATGAGTCCAATTCCTATTAATTTTTTCATAATTGGTTTGTTTTATGTAGGGTTTGCAAATTGAATGCCAAACTAAAAAAGAGCTTATCAATTATGATAAACTCTTTTTTTTAATTTTTATTTGCTGAATTTTTTAGTAATAACCCTAATTATTCAAAGCCTCCGACCCTGTGAAATTTGGCTCCGCTATCGCTACGCCTAATTGTTCAAAGCCTCCGCCATTGTGAAATTTGGCTCCGCTATCGCTACGCCTAATTGTTCAAAGCCT
>PHDE01000162.1 GCA_002842505.1 Bacteroidetes bacterium HGW-Bacteroidetes-3
AAAGGATATGCCTGCATTGTTGCAGCAAAAAATTCCATCTCTGAAAAATGAAAATAGGTTTTATTATTTATCGAACGGCTCTTACAATTCGGAAAATTGGAAAACGGCAATAAATACCACTAATGTACTTTTGCAAAATTCCGGTAACCCAAAATTTAAATATAAATATGATTTTTTTGAAAACAGCAATGCGGTTTCATCAATCGGACAAAGTATTCCAAGTGCGTTTGCCTTTATTTTTGATTTGTATTCAGCAATTTCAAAAGAAGAGTTTGAAAAAAACATCAAAGACCTTTCTCCAGCTGATGCCATTGCTTATTTAGAAAATAAATATGTTGAAATTGAGTATTTGTTCGGCAGCAACATAAAAATTAGGGAAAGTGATATTTTCGCCATTGAACCCATTATTTTGGATAAAGAAAATGGGGATTACTTAAAAAATTTTGGAGAAATGATCAACAAACTTTATAAGGAATCTCCCATTGGAGATTATTATATTGGACGCTATTATGAAACTGGCGGCAAATTAAAACAAGCGCTGGCCTATTATAAAAGCGGTTATATGAAATTGCCTGAAAGCGACCCAAATGCCGATGGTTATTATGAAAATATTGAAAGGGTCCTTAAGAAAAGAGACGAAACTTTTCAGGAATAAAAAAGCCCCCTAGCCCCCAAATGGGGGACAGAGCGTTAAAAAAATGTTTGGTAAACATTTTTAGTGATTGGGCCAACCGGTGTGTTGGCATTAAAAGTTAAAAGGTTAAAAGCCGAAAGTCCAAGCCAAAGAATAATGAATTCTCAATAAAAATAATTAACTTATAAAAAAAATTGCCTTATTGGCTAATTAACTAATTAATAAAGAATCCCAAATGAAAAAAACTTTAATTGCAATAACCTTATTATTAAGCACAACTTTTTTTTACGCACAGGAAAATGCAGTTGTAAAAGTTAACATTCCAACAAAACAAACCTATCAATTTACGCCAATTATCGATATCGAGGCATCCGCAGTAAAAAGTCAGGGAAACACAGGAACATGCTGGAGTTTTTCCACCTCCTCGTTTATTGAATCTGAAATTTATAGAAATACGGGAACAATGATAGATGTTTCTGAAATGTACAATGTCAGAAAAACTTATGATGCAAAAGCCTGGAATTATGTGATGCGACAAGGTAAAACGCAGTTTGGCGAAGGTGGATTGGCGCATGATGTCATGAATTCCATAAAATTAAACGGATTGGTTCCTGAAAACGCCTATTCCGGGTTGTTAAATGATGCAACCAATTACAATCATTCAAAAATTGTTCCCGAGCTTCAAAAAGTATTGGATGCCTATATTTCAAATGAAAAAAAATCCGTGGCAAAAAGCTGGAAGATTGCCACAGATTCTATTTTGGATGCGCAATTGGGGAAAACTCCCGAAAATTTTATGTACAATGGTGTCGTTTATACGTCCGTATCGTTTTTGGAAATGACCAAACTTAACACTTCAAATTATGTGACGCTGACCTCATTTTTGCAGCAACCGTTTTACACCACTTTCATTTTAAACATTCCCGATAACTTTTCGAATGGCACTTTTTACAATGTTCCTTTGGATGAATTGGTCAATGAAGTTGATAATGCATTAAAAAAAGGATATACTTTGGCATTGGATTGTGATGTTTCAGAAAAGACTTTTTCACAAAAATACGGTGTTGCCATTGTTCCTAAAAATATTGAAAATAATGAAAAGGCTATGACCTATATTGTGGAAGAATCAACTATTTCACCTGAATTCAGACAACAAGAATTTGAAAACTATAACACCACAGACGACCATTTAATGCACATTGTTGGTTTGGTGAAAGACCAAAACGGAACGGAATATTACAAAGTGAAAAATTCTTGGGGAACCACAGGAGACCGCATTGGCAATGGCGGTTATGTGTATATGAGCAAAGCTTTTTTTAGGCTGAAAACCATTTCGGTGATGGTTAATAAAGATGCGCTAATTAGAAAAGTTTAAAGTTTAAAAAGCCCCCTAACCTCCCGCAATAAAAGCGGGACAGGCGCCGAAGGGGGAATTAATATTGGAAAGCAAAAAGTTGAAAGGTTAAAAATCAAATAAACATTTAGACATACAACCAATAACTTATAACGGCAAACTGTCTTTTTGGCCAATTGACCAATCACTTAATCGGATTCCTTCTTCTGAAATGGTGATTAATTTTTGTTTGAATAAACCGCCTACAGCATTTTTAAATGCTTTTTTGCTCATTCCCAGCTGGTATTTTATCTCTTCAGGAGCCGTTTTATCGGTCAATGGCAAAAAACCCTCATTTTCTTTAAGCGCTTTCAACAATCTAACTTCATAACTCACAATGGTTTGCTTAAAACCGATAGGCTGTAAACTTACATCAAGCTTCTCATCTTCCCTAATTTTTTTTATATAGCCAGTTAATTGCTGTCCTTCATGAATTTTTTGAAAAAGCTCATTTTTGTAAAGCAACCCTTCAAATTCCTGATTTACCAAAACTGTAAAACCCATTGCGGTGTTTCTTACCACCAATAAATCTACCTTATCACCTACCTTTAATTCTACCATGATTTATGCTTTTAAATTGTTAAAATATGCTTTTAATATGTGGTCGTTTTCTTCTCTTGGCGTGAAAATTTCCAATACCTTCGGATGATTTGAATCTTTATAAAAATGAGAAAGTTGTTGTTCTAATTCAGTTTCATCTTTTGCCATACTGTATTCAAATTGATACATTTTGCACAAATGTTCAGCCGTCAAATGATGTGGCGTTTCAAAATAATCAAGAGCGCCCGATTGTTGCGGACCTGGAATAAACCTAAAAATACCGCCGCCGCCGTTGTTAATTAAAATTATTCTAAAATTATTTGGAATGTAATTGTTCCACAACGCATTGCTGTCGTAAAAAAAACTGATATCTCCGGTAATAAATACGGTATTTTCCTTTACTGCATAAGCCGCGCCTATAGCAGTGCTTGTGCATCCGTCAATTCCGCTTGTGCCACGATTGCAGAAAATACGCAATGATTTGTTAATATCAAACAGTTGCGCATAACGTATTACAGAACTGTTGCCTAATTGCAGTTGTGAATTATTTGGAATTGAAGGTAAAATTTTACTGAATACTTTTAAGTCCGAAAATGGACAAGTTGCTATAAATTCCTGATGTTTTTGCAATCGGATTTCCTTTTTATGAAGCCAAAATTGTTGGTAATCGCTTTCTTTAGGTTTTGTTAAAAAGAAAAATTGGCTGAAAAATAATTGCGGAGATACCATAAAATGATGCTCCAAACAGTGAAAAGTATTGTATGCTCTTTTGGCATCCGTGTGCCAATGGTGTTTCGGTTTGTAGTTGCGTAGTTGTTCCTTTATTTTTTTTGAAACAATCATTCCACCCAAAGTCAACAGAATATCAGGCTTAAATGATTCCAATTCATCTTCCGCAAAAGGAAAAATTAATTTATCGATGCTGTTGATGAATTTCGGATGGGAAACATTGGCTGTATTTTCAATCAGCACCAAAACCGATGGGTCTTTTGCCATATATTCCAATTGCGTTTGCAATAATTCATCGGGAAAATGTTCGCCCACCAAAACCATTTTTTTTGAGGAAGCATTCCAACAATCCGCAAAATTTTGAAGTTCATTTACCGCTAACGGAATTTCATTCAGCAAAGATTTTTCTTCAACTTTAATTATTTCCGACTTTAATTTTTCAACCTCATCATCAATTATTTCTGCGGAAATCTTTTCATATAAAGGTTCATCAAAAGGAACATTGACATGAACAGGGCCTCTTTTGTTTATCGCAGTCTGCAACGCTTTTTTAACCAGTTCCCTGTCATTTTCTCCGCCTAAATTTGCGCTGAATAAAATATGGTTTTCAAACACATTTTCCTGGCGGATTGTTTGTCCGTCCCCAACATCAATCAAATGCGCTGGCCTGTCTGCCGAAATCACCACCAAAGGAATATTGCTGTAAAATGCTTCGGCGATTGCGGGATAATAGTTAAGTAAAGCTGAGCCCGAAGTACATACCAAAACCACAGGTTTTCTTGTTTGCTGCGCAATTCCCAAAGCAAAAAAAGCAGCACTGCGCTCATCGACAACTGATTCAATTTTAAGTTGTTTTGATGCGTTAAAACCAATAATCAAGGGCGCATTTCGCGAACCGGGCGAAATCACAATATGTTCAATTTCATTAACTATACAAGAAGCTATGACAAGTTCCGCTAATTTTTTTTTTGAATTTTGTTGCATTCAGTGACTTAATTAAAGATGCAAATTTAAGGAAAGTTATGTCAGTAATTCACGAATTTTTTCATCATTTATAGATGAAATACGAATTAAATGAGTTTTTGCAATAACCAAAAAAAGTATGCCATTTCACGGCAACACTTTTTTCATCACATCCGCTTTTGAAACGGTTTCTTCCCATTCATTTTTTGGAATGCTTTCTGCTGTAATTCCGCCGCCAACATATATGGAAACCAACTTACCATCAAGTTGCATACAGCGTAAATTAACAAATAAACTGGTGCTTTCATTTCGGTTAAGTTCCCCTAAATATCCTGAATAATATAATCGATCGTAACCTTCATTTTCCAAAATAAAAGTTGCGGCAACGTTTTTTGGCAATCCGCAAATCGCCGGAGTTGGATGCAAAATATTTATGAGTTTTTCCAAAGAATTGCCAGACTTCAATTTGCCTGAAATGTCGGTTCTAATATGCACCAAATTTCCGGCCTGAACCGTAAAAGGCTCTGTAATTTTCAGTTTTTCAACAGTTTCTTTTAAATTTTCCAAAATAAATTCTGTCACATATTGCTGTTCCTGCTTTTCTTTTATTTGCCAATTAACATTGGTGGTTCCGGTGTGTTTTTGTGTTCCTGCCAAAGCCATGGTTTTAAAATCACCTTCAAAACTGGTCAGCAATTTTTCTGGCGTTGCGCCCATCCACAAGCCAATTTCTGGGTGAAACCACAAATACACAAAAGCATTTTTATAGATTTTTAGCATTTTTTTGAAGGTTTCCAGCACATTCAAATTAGCGTATTCCAACGTTTCCTTTCGCGACAGCACTATTTTTTTTGCCTGTTTGGCCTTTATAAAATCAACGCCTTTTTGAACCAGTGAAATATGCTTCTCTTTTAAATCACTTAGTTCCTCCATATTGATAAACCGCGATTTGTCTTTCTCCGTTTCATTGATTTCCAACAAATCAGTCGCACCAATTGAAGCACTGAAAGAGTCACATTTATCAAAAGGAAATATCACTTTTTTTTCCATTGAACCAAACGGCGCAAACAAAAAACCTGCATCATTGTACGATTTTAGTTCGTGCAATTCCTTTGTTCGCTGCACAAAAACTGTCACCATTTCTTCATCTGGCTTTCTGTAGGCCACAAATGGTGATTTTGAGTTAAAAACTCCTTCAATGGCACTAAAAAAATTTATTGTAGCTGTATTCAATTATTTCTCTTTTAATTGTTGAAGCAATATATTTTTAATTGCCGTAAAATGCGACCAAACCAATCCATGTCCCGCATCTTCCAAAGTTACCAATTCAAATTGTTTCGACGGAAATTTTTCTTTTAAATATAAAGAATTTTCATAAGGAACAATCCAATCATTATTGCCATGAACGCTTAAAATTTTGGAAGGATTGTCCTTCCAGTTATTTTCAAAATTCAGCAAATCCTTTTTGTGCGATAATTTTTCTTTTGAAGCTGCCTTCCAAATATCCGGCAACAGCCAACGTGTTGTTTTCCAACGATAAAAATTCAAAATCCAAGGCATTGGTTCCACTTTTGAATACACAGCCGGAGCCAACAACACTATTTTTTTATACTTGTATTTTGAAGCTAGCGCAATGGGCCCGCCATAAGAATAGCCAACCAAAATGGTTTTTCTTTTATCCAAATCAATCAATAAATCCTCCAACAATGCTGTTTCAAAAGCAATGGACTCCTGCACATTCCCGGTTTCATCTATTCCGTAGCCAACTCTTTCATAGGTTATTAAATTTGCTTTTCCCCTTAAATCAGCATCGGAACAATATTTTTTAAAATCCAATATGGAGCCTGGAGACCCGTGGACAAAAACAATGGTTGGTAAAGTGGTGTCTATTTCTTTTTGAAATTCCAATACACGGAAGCGCTGACTTTTAAACTGGTGCTGTTTTATAAAAACGGCCACGTTGTTTTTGGCAAATTCCTTTTGAATTTCAGCATCGGATTTTGGAGATGAAAATCGGTAAAAAAACACTATAAAAACGCCCAAAATTACCGCGAAAAGCCATCCGACTATTTTTAAAACAAGTCTTAATTTTTTTGGCATTCTTTATTTTTTGGGCAAAATTATATTGGTGAGCCTGCACGTTGAAATTAATTTTCCTTGGTCATCTTCCACTTTAATGTCAATTAAATGTGTGGTTCTTCCTTTATGAATAAATGTTGCCGTTGCCGTTACATTTCCGCTTTTAACGCTTCTTAAATGATTGGCTGAAAATGAAATTCCCCTCACCATAAATTTATCATTGTCAATTGCTAACATAGAAACCGGACTCCCGACGCTTTCGGCCAAAGCCATGGTTGCGCCGCCGTTTAAAATGCCGTCTGGCTGATAAACGCTTGAGTTTACAGGCATTTTAGCCACCAAATAATTTTCACCAAAATCGGTATAAGTGATGTGCAACGTTTCCATCAATGTATTTTTACACAAGGAATTTAAGGCTTTTAATGTTTTTTCTTTTTGGTCCATAAATGAATATTTCTCTTTTTATGAGTGCGCCAATTAATCAAATATTGAATGATTTATTCAATAAAACTTAAGATTTTAGTAGTTTTAGGATAAAATTGTCGGCGAGTAAAAATAAGAATTAAAACTTTAAATGGTACATTTGTATTTTAAAAATGTGACTGAATTATAATTAGTGTTACAATTTGCGTTAAGGATTAAAGCCCTTCGGCTGCGCTCAGGATAAACTCCTCCTTTTTTTTTGAGGTTTTTTCCGAAAAAAAAGATTGCAGCGAAAAGCCTGACCCCTGCGGTAACGCCAAAATAGTGATTATTTTATTTTGCCGTTAATTAGAATTTAGCCAAAAAAGCGTATAAAATGGCCTATAAAATTAGAGTACTTTTAGATGTTGAAAAAGATGTAATCAGGGATATTCTTGTTAATGAAACCATTAATTTAGAGGATTTACACTATATTATCGCGAAATCATTTGGGTTTCAAGGACTTGAGATGGCTTCTTTTTACAGAACCAATGAAGATTGGGAACAAGGCGAAGAAATTCCGCTCTTTGATATGTCTGATGACGGCACGGCTTTGTGCATGCGCAATTGTTTATTGAAGGATGTTTTGAAAAATGAAGGCAACAACCTAATTTATGTGTATGATTTTCTTTCTATGTGGACATTTTTTGTTGAATTATCCAAAATTACGGACACCAAAGAAAAGGATTTGCCAAAAATAATGTTGTCTATTGGAACAAAACCCGATAAAGCACCCGAAAAAGAGTTTACCGCTGAAGATTTATTTGATGATTTGGACAACTTTGACGACGAAACAGATATTGAAAATTTAGATGAATTTGACTATGATAATTATTAAAAAAAGTACTTAAAGTGCCTTAAGTTTGGAGTACTAAAAGTAATAAAACAGTATTAAACGCTTGTCTCATGAAAATCTGAACTTCAAGATCTAAATACGCAACAAAATTTAAACTTCCTCTTTTTTTAATATCCCAGCTTTTATTCCCCCTTCGGGGCAATGTCATTAAGTTAAGGATTAAATAGCTCTTTTATAATTAGTTAAAGTTTTATATCTGGGGCTTTTTTTAACTATTTTACGT
>PHDE01000163.1 GCA_002842505.1 Bacteroidetes bacterium HGW-Bacteroidetes-3
ATAAAAATGTGGTGGACGGCTCTATGATAGGTCTTGGAAATGTAACCGTTTCTGTTTCAAATAAAATTAAGGGAATGCAATCGGGTAAACTGCAAGATTATGCCATGTCATTTGTTGGCGGCATTGTGGTTATTGCGATGGTTGTTTTTTATATATGGATAAGCTAAAATAAGAAATAACAAAAGTTCAAAAAACAAATATCAAAATAATTAATGATTCAAAACTCAGTAAATAAAACCTATGATTTAGAAGAAAGAACTTTTCAATTTGCAAAAGAAGTTAGACTATTTATTAAAAGTTTGGAAAAAACCATTGCAAATTTTGAAGATGCAAAACAAGTTGTTCGTTCATCAGGATCTATCGGAGCAAATTATATTGAAGCCAATGAATCTTTAAGTAAAAAAGATTTTTATTATAGAATTAAAATGAGTAGAAAAGAAGCCAAAGAAAGTATTTATTGGCTAAGATTAATAAATGAAACAAATAAACATTCAAATGAAATATTAGTTGAAAAGTTAATTCAGGAATCAACAGAATTAAAAAAAATATTTTCAGCTATTATTGAAAAATCAAAACCAGTGTAATTTGAGATTTGAAGTTTGTTATTTGAAAATTATTTAGAATAAATTTATATGGATATTTTATCACTTTTTGTAATTGTACCGCTTTTAATTGTTTTGGCTTTAACCTTTTTTGCAAAAGACTTAAAGCAGGCAAGACTCATATCGGTAGTGGGAATGGGAATTCAGTTTGCCATGTCCATCAACTTAATTTTTGCATACTTAAAAGAACGTGCCGTAAATACAAATATCATGGTTTTTACCAGAGATGTTGTTTGGTATGAAACTTTTAATATACACTATATTATTGGTGTTGACGCCATTTCGGTGGTGATGATTGCCTTAACTGCTATTGTGCTATTGGCAGGCGTATTTATTTCTTGGAAAATAGATGATTTACCTAAAGAATTTTTTATATCGCTCATCACCCTTTCTTCTGGAGTTTTTGGTTTCTTTATCTCAACCGACCTGTTTACGATGTTCGTCTTTTATGAAATAGCCGTGATTCCAATGTATCTGCTGATAGGAATTTGGGGCTCTGGACCAAAAGAGAATTCGGCCATGAAATTAACGTTGATGTTAATGGGTGCTTCGGCTGTTTTATCCGTTGGAATATTAGGAATTTATTTCAATTCCAATGCAGATGGCGGTGCTTTAACCTTTAACATCTTGGAAATTGCGCAAGTTAACATTCCTGAAGCAGCTCAAAACATATTTTTCCCATTGACATTTATAGGTTTTGCGGTAATCGGGGCCTTGTTTCCATTTCATACTTGGTCACCTTCCGGTCACGCTTCCGCACCAACAGCCGTTTCTATGTTACACGCAGGTGTGCTTATGAAACTGGGAGGTTATGGCGTATTCAGAATTGCGATGTACTTATTGCCTAAGGGCGCTTTAAACTGGTCCGACTTTTTCTTGGTTTTGTCCGCTTTCGGAGTTATTTACGGAGCCTTTGGTGCCATTATGCAAAAAGATTTAAAATATGTGAATGCGTATGCTTCGGTAAGCCATTTGTCGCTCGTTTTGTTCGCTTTGTTAATGTTTAATAAAACTGCCTGGACTGGCGCTATTATACAATCCTTGTCACACGGCTTGTTAACGGCCATGTTCTTTGCTTTAATCGGTATGGTTTACGGAAGAACGCATACACGTGAAATTTCAAAATTGGGCGGTATTATGAAAGTATTGCCATTTATTGGAGCCATCTATGTAATTACCGGTTTGGCTTATTTAGGTTTGCCGGGCTTTAGTGGTTTTGTGGCTGAAATGACCGTGTTTGTGGGAGCTTTTCAACATCCGGATATGTTCCACAGAATATTGACCATTGTCGTGGTTTCTTCCATAGTGGTAACAGCTGTTTATATTTTAAGAATGGTGGGCAAAATTATGATGGGATCTTTATCAAATGACGACTATAAAGATTTGCCAAAAGCAACCTGGTTTGAAAAAACCGGATTGATATTATTGCTGATACCTGTTATTTTAATAGGTGTTTTGCCATTGGGTTTAAGTGAAATGTTAAAAGAAAGTATCCAACCATTTTTGGAAAGGTTATTATAAAAATCAAATAAAATGAATTTAGAAAGTTTTCTATTAATGCGTTCGGAAATTGGGTTATTGGCCATTTTATTATTGCTAATCATCTTCGAAATATTTTCAAACAAAAAACAAAAAGCAGCCGTTATTCCTTTTGCGCTGATTTTATTGGCCATCAATACCGCACTTGGTTTTCTGCCTTTGGCATCGGGCGAATTATTTGGCGGCATGTTTAGGACAAACGCGCTGTTGTATTTCTTTAAAACAACCTTAAGTTTGGGCGTTTTAATTTTATTGCTGCAATCGGCCGATTGGTTGAAAGAAAAAGTGGTCGACGAAAACAAAGCATCAGAATTTTTTATGTTGATCATTTCGTCCTTGCTTGGAACTTATTTTATGATTTCCGCAGGCGATTTTTTAATGTTTTACATTGGTTTGGAATTGACAACGCTTCCTGTTGCCGCTTTGGTGGCTTACGATACTTATAAAAGAATTTCTGCTGAAGGCGCTGTTAAATATATTTTATCATCGGCATTGGCTTCCGGAGCCGCTTTATTTGGTATTTCGTTATTATATGCAACCACCGGAACCATTTATTTTGAATCGATGGCTGAAATATTGACAAGTTCTAATTTGTCAATTTTAGGATTTGTGTTTTTCTTTTCCGGATTGGCATTTAAAATTTCGTTGGCGCCATTTCATTTTTGGACTGCTGATGTTTATGAAGGCGCACCTATTAATGTCGCTTCCTATTTGTCGGTTATTTCAAAAGGAGCCGCAGTTGTTATTTTAATGATTTTATTGTTCACTGTATTCAAACCTTTAATGGAGACATGGAACAAAATAATTTATATCGTGATTATTGCCACTATGTTTATTGGTAACTTGTTCGCGATACGGCAACAAAATTTAAAACGTTTCTTGGCCTATTCATCTATTGCACAGGCTGGTTTTATATTATTGGGATTGATGTCTGTTGACCAATTAGGAACCGCAACCATCGTTTATTTTGTGGCGGTTTATATCTTCTCAAACTTGGGGGCGTTTGGCGTTGTACAGGCGGTTTCTTCTTTTTCAGATAAAGAAAATATCAACGATTATGAAGGACTTTACAGAACCAATCCGAAGTTAAGTTTATTAATGATGTTGGCATTGTTCTCCTTGGCAGGTATCCCGCCATTGGCAGGATTTTTTGGTAAATTCTTTTTATATACCGCGGCTGCAAGTCAAGGTTATTACATCCTCGTATTTATTGCGGTGGTGAACGCAACTATTTCTTTATACTATTATTTATTAGTAGTAAGAGCCATGTTTTTAAGACAAAGCGACCAAGCCATTCCTTATTTTAGAAGTCCGTTTTATATGCGCTTGGGATTGATTTTGGCCGCCATCGGTATTTTAGTGGCGGGGGTTTACAGCCCAATTTATGACTATATATTTTCAATCAGCAATACATTTTTAAATTAATATACTATGGGACTTGGAGGAAATCATTTATTTGGAAGCATTGGCGAAACAAGGGTTACTTTTGTTGAAAAAGGTGTGGATGAAAACCGTAGGGATTTTTTAAAAAACCTGTTGGAAGTAAACGGCTTTGAAGTTGTTATTGAGGAAGACAAAATAAAAACGGAAGGAGATCCGCAATTGTACACCGTTGCCGTAACCGATATGACTTTTAACCCGACCGTTTGGGTTTTTCAGCGCAGACTTAAAACTGCAGACGGCAGAAAAGTAACCCAAGATTATTGGAACCAAAAAACCGAAGAAACCAATCCGAGATACTGGAGAAATTCTAAATAATTTTAGACAATTGCAACATCTCATCTGCAATAAAATCGAATAAAACAGTATCCACTATTTGCTGTGTTTCATTGGGAAAATGAAGTTCAACAAGGTCAGCGCTTTCAATCCAATTTTCAATTGCGGGAATGTGCTTCTTTTTTAAGGCTTTCAACACAGGGACGCCCAATTCCTCCAATGCTTTGGCATTAAAATGTTGCTCATATTGATTTTTCATGGGAATTACCATCAACTTCTTTTTTAAGAAAATGGCTTCCGCAGGCGTTTCAAAACCTGCACCACATAATATTCCGGTACAAGAAGCCAGGCTTTTTTCAAATTTTTTGCTGTTGATTGGTTTGATGTAAACATTCTTTTTCTGATAGTAAATTTCCGTTTCTTTAGAAAAAACCTTCCATTTTACACCTTTAATTTTTGAAAGAACAGCGATAATATTCACATCGGAATAAGCAGGTAAATAAACGGTGTAATGGTCTTTTTCGGTGCGCTTTAACAACCTAATATCACTTCTTATGATTGGCGTGTAAATTTTGTCATTGTATTTTTTAAAATGAAAACCATAGTTGAGGTTGCACTTTGCATAGTATTTTATCATAAAACTGCCTATTAAATCCGTATAGGAAGGTTTGGGCACATTTTTTGAATACAACGCGCTTTGGTGGCTTAAAGAAATACATTTTACGCCTTTAAAAAAACAGGCCCAAGCAGAGATTGGCTCAAAATCATTGATCACCAAATCGTAATTTTTAACCGGACAGTCGATAATTTCTTTAATGATCCGAAGCAAAGAATTCTTTTTAAAGGTTTTCCAAAAATCAATCCCCCCATTTTTGCCAAAATAAAAACTCAAGCCTTTATAAACAAAATCAACATTGTGCGGCAAAACTATTTCGGCTTGTGTGCCGCTTATTAAAATATCGACTTGAGCGCGTTTCAACAGCGCCGGAATTATTTCTTTTGCCCTGCTTAAATGTCCGTTTCCCGTGCCTTGAATGGCATATAATATCCTCATTAAAATTTAAAATTAAAGTCCGCCATTAATTGTCCGAACAGTTCTTTGGCAGTTTGGTCAATGGAATCAACCACCGCTAATTCGTCTTCTATTTCTTCCTTCTGATAGTGAAAATCTTCATATTGATAAATGTTCCACTGCTTGTTGTTATATTCCAAAGCGGTTAAATTTTCCACCCAATCACCAGAATTTAAATAATTTACACTTCCATGATTGGTGGTAAATTCCTTAATTATTGGCTGGTGAATATGACCGCAAACCACATAATCAAATTGATTGTCTATAGCGATTGTTGTGACCGTTTCTTCAAAATTATTGATAAATTTGATGGCAGATTTAACGCTGTCCTTAATTTTTTTAGACAAAGAAACTTTTTCTTTTCCAAAAAAATGACTGATATTGTTGACGGCTCTGTTGATAAGAATTAGGGAATCATAGCCTACAGCGCCCAATTTTGCCAACCATTTGGAATGTTTCATGGTAACGTCAAAAACATCTCCATGAAAAAACCAGGCTTTTTTGCCATCCAATTCTAGCACCACTTTGTTTTTTATGGAAAATGTACCCAACTTAAAATCGGCAAATTTCCTGAACATTTCATCGTGATTGCCGGTAATGTAATAAATTTCTTTTCCTTCAGAAATCCATCCCATTAAATATTTCAACACTTTCATATGAGATTTTGGCCAATAGCGCTTGCTAAATTGCCAAATATCAATAATGTCGCCATTAAGAATAACGGTTTTTGGATTGATGCTCTTTAAATATTTTAAAAGTTCTTTTGCGTGACAGCCGTAAGTTCCCAAATGAACATCAGAAATAACAACAACTTCAATACTTTTTTTCTTCTTGTGAGAATCCACTTATTAGAAATTATATTCAAAAAATTGAATAATTTATAAGTGCAATTACGCAAGTTGTTGTTATTAAATGGTTTTGGGAATATTATAAATAAGTTACCAATTTAAACAATGGTTTTACCAATATACATTAAAGTATTTCCTTTTTCAATTTCAAAAGTTTTAGGCAAAGAAGAAATAATGTGAATAAAGCCGGTATTGTCTTTTAAGAACAAAGGGATTGCATGTAATTCATCATTAATCTCTTTTAATAATCTGTTATAGTGATCCCGTGAATTAATGATTACCTCATTCACAAACGGAAAATCGCGGACAACTTCACTTAAATTAATATAGTCATCTTTATGGGTAAATAAATATGATTTAGGCTCTTGCGTTCCTTCCGACATTTCATCAGTTGAGACTATTCTAAAAGCGCCATTTTCCCCAAAAATAGCGGAGAACTTGGCTATTGCATATTCATTTAGGCTAGAACTTCCAGATAAAGCAAGTAAATATCCAATATCATTTAATTCTACATCTTCCAATAATTCATCGGAATAAACATTGCCTTCAAGGGCTTCCAATCCCAACAATTTTGCCCTTTCAATATTTTCGGCATTGTTATCAATTAAAACCACTCTTCGTCCGTTTTCTTTTAAATAATCAGCTATCAAACGCGCAAAATTTGAAGCGCCAATCATAATAATTCCGTCAGATGATTTTAAAAACACACCCGTTAATTTGGCAAACAATCGTGCCGTTGTGGCATTTAACAAAACAGTTCCCAAAACAATCATAAACACCAATGGTGTAATATATTCAGCGCCAGGTTCTCCTTGCATGGCCAGTTTCAATCCAAACAAAGACGCAATACCGGCAGCTACAATTCCTCGTGGCCCCACCCAACTTATAAATAATTTTTCATTGAAACTTAGGCCAGAATGTGTGGTGCTCACAAAAACAGCCAATGGCCTTAAAACAAAAACCACAATACCAAATAACAGCAATGTTTCCCATCTGTAAAGCAACAACATATCATCAATATTCATATTTGCCGCCAATAGTATAAACAATATGGAAACCAGCAAAACACTTAAAGATTCCTTAAAATAAAGAATTTCTTTTAAGCCATCCACTTTCATGTTGCCTAAAACCATTCCCATAATAACTACGGTTAATAAGCCAGATTCGTGGGCAAACAAATCGGCCAATACAAACACGGCAAGCACCATCGCCAAAGACGCGACATTAAGAAGATAATGGGGAATTAATTTATTTTTGATGGAATAATATAAGGCATAGGCAGCAGCAAATCCTATAGAAAATCCCACAATCACAATTTTTCCAAATTCAATTAAAGCTTCATTGGTATAATTAAATCCTTCACCAACCCTAATAAATTCAAAAATTAATACGGCGACCAAAGCACCAATTGGATCAATTAAGATTCCTTCCCACTTTAATACTGCAGAAACATCTTTTTTCAAAGGAATATTTCGCAAAATTGGTCCAATAACCGTTGGGCCAGTAACGATGATTAAGGCAGAAAACAAAAAGGAAATTTCCCAACTCAAATTAAAAATAAAATGCGTTGCCAAACCTGCGCCAAAAAAAGTTATTGTAGAACCAATAGTGATTAGTTTAAGAATAACCGACCCAACATTTAAAACCTCCGATCTTTTTAAGGTTAAGCCGCCTTCAAAAAGTATGATGCTAATTGCCAAAGAAACAAAATTAAATAGGCGCTCGCCGGGAAACAAACCTTCTGTTCCGTTCCAAACCGGTTCCAGCCATTTTGTGCCGTCAGCAGAAATTAAAGTAGAAACCGGCCCCACAAACAATCCGATTAAAATTAATGGCAAGATTGCTGGAAGTTTTAATTTCCAGGCTACCCATTGCGCAATAATTCCTAAAATTATAATTCCGGCTAACTCTAACATATTCGTTTTAAAATTGAAGTCGAATATACTTAAAATTTACCAAATACGGAATGGCTTTTTAGCATGTAGGGCATTATTATATTTTATACCGATTATGTGTTCAATATAGTCCAATAAATTGTACTATTTTCACACTATATCGGCATTATACCAGGGCTGTTTTGGACTAAATTATAAATCA
>PHDE01000164.1 GCA_002842505.1 Bacteroidetes bacterium HGW-Bacteroidetes-3
TTATAAAAACAACCAAGACATTGGTTTCTTTAGGCACAGAAAAAATGTTGGTTGAATTTGGCAAGGCTAATTTTTTACAAAAAGCCAGACAACAACCCGACAAGGTGAAGATGGTGTTGGATAAAGTAATAACAGATGGTTTAAAACCAACTTTAGATGCGGTTTTTAACAAACTAAGCCAGCCTTTGCCTTTGGGATATTGCAATGTTGGAGAAGTAGTGGCTGTTGGTAGGGATGTCACAGAATTTAATATAGGAGATCGCGTGGCATCTAACGGAAATCATGCAGAATATGTATTGGTTCCAAAAAATTTAGTGGCCAAAATACCAGACAATGTTACCGATGAAGAAGCTGCTTTTACAGTAATTGGGTCTATTGGTTTACAGGGCATTCGTTTATTGAATCCAACTTTTGGAGAAACTATTGTTGTGGTTGGCTTGGGATTGATTGGTTTGGTAACAGCCGAACTTTTAAAGGCAAACGGTTGTAATGTGATAGGTTTTGAGTTTGACCCGGAAAAAATTAGAATTGCCAAAGAAAAAGGAATTGTAGCTATAAACCCTGGAGAAGGAACAGATCAGGTGAAGTTTGTGGAAAGCTATACAAATGGAGTTGGAGCTGATGGTGTAGTGATTACGGCATCAAATAAAAGCAATGAAATAATTTCGCAATCAGCTAAAATGTGCCGCAAATTAGGCAGGGTTGTACTGGTAGGTGTGATTGGATTGGACATAAGTAGGGCAGATTTTTATCAAAAAGAAATTTCATTTCAGGTTTCCTGTTCTTATGGGCCTGGAAGATATGATGATGCTTACGAAAACAAAGGGATAGATTATCCAATAGGATATGTTAGGTGGACAGAAAAAAGAAATTTTGAAGCTGTTCTTAACGCCATGGCAAAAGGGGTTTTAGATGTGAAGCCATTAATTACAGAACGTATTCCATTGATTGAGTATCAAAAAATTTATGGAGATATGGGGAATTCAAAGTCCATTGCTTCTATTCTGGAATACAATGCAACAGAAGACCCTACTTCAACGGTGATTATTACTCCCAAATCTTTTGAAGGAAAGAAAGGAGTTATAGGTATTATAGGGGCAGGTAATTTTACAAGCGCAACAATTCTTCCAAATTTAAAAAAATTAAACGCATTTATTAAATACATTGCCAGTTCAGGTGGTTTATCATCTACCACAATGGCAAAAAAATATAAAGTTGTTAATTCAACTACGAATTATAAAGAAATATTAAATGATAAGGAGGTAGACTTGGTATTTATTACGACAAAGCACAATATGCATGCCCCAATGGTTTTAGAAACCTTAAAGGCTGGAAAAAGTGTATTTGTTGAAAAACCATTGGCGCTTACAAAAATTGAGTTGGATGAAATTACAGAGGAATATCATAAAAATAAGGTAAATGTATCTGTTGGTTACAATAGGCGTTTTGCCCCTTTAGCAAAAAAAATGAAATCCCTTTTAGGCAATGACAATACCCCAATGAATATTATAGCAACTATGAATGCTGGTTTTATTCCTGCAAATGTTTGGGTACAAGATATGGAAGTAGGCGGTGGAAGAATTATTGGTGAGGCCTGTCATTATATTGATTTATGTACTTATTTATCAGGAAGCAAAGTAATAGCGGTATGCATGGATGCGATGGGTACAAACCCACAAGAAAATACCGACAATGCAAGTATTTTGTTAAAATACGAAAACGGAACAAATGCAGTTATCAATTATTTTTCTAATGGATCTAAAGCGTATGCTAAAGAACGTTTAGAAGTTTTTTCACAGGAGCGCACTTTGATAATGGACAATTGGAGAAAATTAAAAACTTTTGGATTTAAAGGAGCTTCAGACAGTTCATCAAAACAAGACAAAGGGCATTACAATCAGTTCAATGAATTAATTGAACAACAACAAAAAGGAGGAAATCCAATGATTCCTTTTGACGAAATTGTAAATACAACCAAAGCTTCTTTTGCCGCTATTGAATCTCTCAAGCAAGGTACATGGATAGCCATAAAATAAGCTTACTTTTTAACACCATAAAACACCTTCGGCCTAAACAAATAGGGTACCGTTTGTTTTATGTTGTCAGAAATCGATTTTATAAGAAAAGTTACGCCAAAACATTAAACAAAGAAATAAAGCCTTTGGATTGGAAAAATTCTTTCTATTATCCGGTTAGTTATGGTGGTGAAAAAACTTTCTCTTTTATAAATCTTGTCTACACTTTTGAAGGTGAAATAGATTGGAATCATCATAATTTTGGCAAACTTTGGATTTACAACTTAAATTATTTCGATTTTTTAAATCAAGAGCATTTTAAAGTTAAAGAGGGTCTGAGTTTAATAAATGATTATATTAAAAAGGAATCTGTTTTAAAAGATGGGAAAGAACCCTACCCAATTTCTTTAAGAGGCATAAACTGGATTAAATTTTTATTAAAAAACAACATTGTAGATAGAGATATCAATCAAGTGCTGTACAATCATTACCAAATTTTGGTAAATAATATTGAATATCATTTGTTGGGAAATCATTTGTTGGAGAATGGTTTTTCTTTGTTTTTTGGAGCCTATTATTTCAAGGATGAAGTTTTGTACAATAAGGCAACAAAAATATTGGCTGCAGAGCTAAAAGAACAAGTATTAGATGATGGTGCTCATTTTGAATTGTCGCCAATGTACCATCAAATAGTTTTGCATCATATATTGGATTGTATACAATTGGCAGAATTAAATATGTGGAAGCAAGATAACTTGCTGTTATCATTAAAAGATACCGCTTCAAAAATGCTGTCTTGGTTAAAAGCAATTACATTTAATGGCGGAACCATTCCTATGGTGAACGATAGTGCATACGGTATAGCTCCAATCTCAAAACAGTTATTTGAATACGCCGAAAAAATCGGTATCCATTGGGACTCAGCAAAGCTATCAGATTCTGGCTATAGAATGTTTAAATTGAAAACATATGAACTTTTTGTAGATATGGGTGATGTTGGACCTACATACCAGCCTGGTCATGTACATTCAGATACTTTTAGTTTTGAATTACAGGTAAATAAAAAACCGCTAATTGTAGATCCGGGGATTTCAACTTATGAAAAAAATGCCAAAAGACAGTTGGAAAGAGAAACCGCTTCTCATAACACGGTGCAAATAGGAAGCCAGGAACAAACACAGGTTTGGGGAGGTTTTAGAGTGGCAAAACGAGCAAAAATTATCAATTTTAAAGAAGATGGGAATTTTGTGGAAGCAACTCATAATGGCTACCAAAACAAAGGAATCCTTCATACCAGAAAATTTATTGTTAAAGATGATAGGATAGTTATAAATGATTCACTTTCTAAAGAAACCGATGAGGCGCAAATCGCTTTTTTTCATTTACATCCAAATGTGAAAAATATAAAGATTGGTAAAAATGAAATTGAACTTTGTGATGAACATATTCGCATGCTTTTTAGTGACAATTTAATTAAAATTGAAAAAGAAGCCTATGAATATGCACTTGGTTTTAACAAAACAACACAAGCCCAAAAAATAATAGTTTTTTTTAAAACCACGCT
This sequence comes from Bacteroidetes bacterium HGW-Bacteroidetes-3, assembly GCA_002842505.1. Classification (GTDB taxonomy): domain Bacteria; phylum Bacteroidota; class Bacteroidia; order Flavobacteriales; family Flavobacteriaceae; genus Lutibacter. The sequence goes on from PHDE01000164.1 coordinate 3,580, forward strand.
TGAAACACGAATACACATATGAAAATATTATTTTTAACCTATTATTTTGAGCCCGACTTGTGTGCTGGGTCTTTTAGAAACACTTCATTATTTAAAGAAGTGACTAAAATGATTCAATCCGATGATAAGATAGATGTAATTACGACACAACCCAACAGATATGATTCATATAAGCTATTTGCTAAAAAAGTTGAAAACATAGGTGAAAATATAAATATATACCGAATTAAAATTCCAAATCACAAAAGTGGTTTTTTGGGCCAGATAAAATCATTCAAAGCATTTTATTTTGAAGCGATAAAAATTGCCAAACAAGGAAATTATGATTTAGTGTATGCTTCTTCTTCCAGATTGTTTACTGCTTTTTTAGGTGCTAGAATTGCTCAAAAAAACAATGCTAAATTGTATTTAGATATTAGGGATATTTTTAGGGAAAGTATCATGGATATTTTTAAAAATTCGTTCTTAAAATTTGGGTTAAATATTTTTTTAAAACCAATAGAGAATTACACTTTTAAAAGAGCCAATCATATTAATTTAGTTTCCAAAGGATTTGAAAGCTATTTTAAAAAGTTTGATAAAAGCACTTTTTCATTTTTTACCAATGGAATTGACGCTGTTTTTTTAAATCAAGATATAGATTTTAATATTGAAAAAAAAGAAAGGCAAACAATTCTTTATGCGGGGAATATTGGTGAAGGACAAGGCCTTCATATCATATTGCCTTTAGCAGCGAAAGCACTTGAAAGTAAATATGATTTTATTGTTATTGGCGATGGAGGCGCTAAACAAAAACTTGTAGAAGAAATTAGAATTAATGATATAACAAATATTGAAATTTACAATCCTATAAATAGGGATTTGTTGATAAAAGAATACCACAAAGCTGATTTTCTTTTTTTACACTTAAACAAACATAAAGCTTTTGAAAGAGTATTACCTTCAAAATTATTTGAGTATGGGACCTTCAATAAACCTATAATTGCTGGAGTTGGAGGTTATGCCGCTGAGTTTATTGAAGAAAATATGTCGAATACCATTTTGTTTAACCCGGGCGATTATCAAGAATTGGTAAAAAAGTTAAATCATTATGAATATAGGGAATTAAAAAGAGAGGATTTTGAAGCTAAGTTTTCCAGAAAGAAGATAAACGAAAAAATGGCCAAATCTATAATTTCATTGATAAGATGAAGCATGTAATTATTACAGGTCATTCAGGTTTTGTAGGCATAAATTTACAGCCTTTCCTTCAAAAAACAGGCTATACAACTTTGGGCGTTTCAAGAAATCCAAGTGAAAAAGAAATTAGTTACGAAGCATTGTCTGAAGAAATTTGGGATAACACAACAGTCATTATTCATTTAGCAGGCAAGTTACACTATTTAAAAAACAAAATCCAATATGCTTGATTCAATTAATTTATTGGCAATAGTAAATGCTGGGGAAGGCTATAATGCCGAGTTTAAAGTAAGCCTGCCCAGTAATTTGAAAAGTATTACAGAAGAAGTATGTGCTTTTGCAAATGCTTCTGGAGGCGTTGTTTTAATTGGCGTTGATGATAAAAATACGATAAAGGGAACAAAGTATATCGACCAATGGTGTTTGTGTACTATTAAATTAAAAGCGGAAAAACGATGAATGATTTAATGAAAAACACCGAATATAAAAGCTGGTTGTCTTATTTGAAATTAACTATTAAGCAAAGACAGATGAAGGCGGTTTTAGCCGTTAATTCAGGATTAATCTTGCTTTACTGGGAGTTAGGGAAACAGATAGTAGAAAAACAGGAGGGAGCTAAATGGGGTTCGGGATTGATAGATAGAGTTTCTAGGGATTTAAGATTGGAATTTCCGGATGTGTCTGGTTTTTCTAAAAGTAATTTGTATTCGATGAAAGCGTTTTATCTTGCTTATTTCCAGTCGGATGTAATTTTCCACCAGCTTGGTGGAAAATTAGAATCAGCAGGCACTTTGCCTGAAATTATTGAAAAGTATTGCGTTAAACTACCTTGGAGACATATTGTTTTAATATTGCAAAAGGTTAAAGATAAAAAAGAAGCGGAGTTCTATTTTCAAGAAACAATAAAGAACAATTGGAGTAGGAATGTATTGGGGATTCAGATAGCAGTTAAATTGTTTGAGAGGCAAGGAAAAATAATATCGAATTTTGAGAATGTACTCCCCGTTTTTGAAGCTGATTTGTTAAAAGAAACACTGAAGAATCCTTATAATTTTGATTTTCTTGCGTTGGGTAAAAATGCGCTGGAAAGAGAAATCGAAAATGGATTGATTGCCAATATGTCTAAGTTTTTAATAGAATTAGGTAAGGGTTTTGCTTTTTTGGGGCAACAATATAAAATTGAGGTTGGTGCAAAGGAGTATTTTATGGATTTACTTTTTTATCACACAAAACTCCATTGTTATGTGGTTTTTGAACTTAAAGCGGGTGAGTTTGAGCCAGAGTATGTGGGTAAATTGAATTTTTATTTGTCAGCAGTTGACTCTTATATAAAGTCCGAAAAAGATAATCCAACGATTGGGATTTTGCTTTGTAAAAACAAGGACACTTTTGAAGTGGAATTTGCTCTTAGGGATGTTAAAAAGCCAATAGGAGTTAGTGAGTTTTCTTTTAATGAATTGCCGCTTGAGATACAAAGGGAGATGCCAACTGTAGAAGAGTTAGAGGGGGAATTATTTAGGGACGATAACGCTTAATAGTGAAGGTTTCGGAAAGATTAACACCACCCGAATTCAGCACAGATGGAATGTTTACGGTAACCCTGCGAAGACCTTTCGATTTTGAAAAGTGGGTGAATAAGTGGGTGAATAAATTATCCGAAAAGCAGCTTCAAATGAACGGCATTTCTTTTACGCCATACAAAATTAAGATGCGTTTTTTGCGGAAAATAATTGGTTTTCTTAAGAAATAAAAACATTTTTTTAAATATCATCATAACAGAACATTATAAGTACCAACGTCATTGCGAGCCCGCCTGCCGGCCGGCAGGAAGGGTTGCTGTGCGTAGCCAAAGCAAGCCGACGTGGCAACCTGTTAATAACTAACGAAATCTTAAAAACAACCGCAGCGATAAACAAGCAACAACTTGTTAAGTGGCTCAGTGGTAATTCTCCACAGGTTGCCGCGTTGTTCTTTCGCTATCGCTCAATAACGCCTCGCAATGACGGGGTTTTTAAGATCTTTATAAGTTTGCAGAAGAGGTCAAAAAGAAGTATATGAACCAAAAAAATAACACCATCCTAATCACCGGTTCCACTGGCTTTGTAGGCTCAAATCTGTTGCCTTACCTGCAAAATTCAGGCTGCACTGCTTTGGGCATATCAAGAAATCCAAGTGAAAATGAAATTAGTTATGAGGCACTAACTCCAAAAGTTTGGGACAATGCAACTGCTATGGTCCATTTGGCCGGCAAAGCCCATGATCTTAAAAAAACATCAAATGACAGTGAATATTTTGAAGTAAATTATGAGCTTACTAAAATATTATACGATCAATTTTTAGCTTCCGATACCCAGCAATTTATTTACATCAGCTCGGTAAAAGCGGCTGCAGATGAGGTAGAAGGCATCTTAACCGAGGAAGTTATTCCAAATCCTGTTACTGCCTACGGAAAATCAAAACATAAGGCAGAAGCCTATATATTGACCAATTTGCCTTCAACTAAAAAAGTATATATTTTAAGACCCTGTATGATCCACGGGCCCGGAAACAAAGGCAATCTTAACTTATTGTACAGTTTGGTAAGCAAGGGTTTTCCCTGGCCATTAGGTGCTTTTGAAAACCAGCGTTCATTTTTAAGCATTGAAAATATGTGTTTTGTGATCAAGGAATTGTTAACCCAACAAAACATTCCTTCCGGCATTTACAATGTGGCAGATGATGCGCCGCTTTCAACCAACGAATTGATACAATTAATGGCAGTATCACAAAACAAACAAGCAAGAATATTCCAAATTCCAAAAGGTTTCATAACCCGCATGGCAAAATTAGGGGATTATTTACATTTGCCATTAAACTCAGAACGCTTGCAAAAACTAACCGAGAGTTATGTGGTGAGCAATCAAAAGATATTATCCGCTATAGGAAAACGGTTGCCAATCGCATCAAAGGAAGGTTTGCTAAAAACATTCAGCTCCTTTAGCTCCCTAACCCCCGAAGGGAGGACAGAGCGTTAAAAAAATGTTCAGTGAACATTTTTAGCGATAGGGCCAGCTGGCGCGTTGGCATTAAAAGCTCAAAGCT
>PHDE01000165.1 GCA_002842505.1 Bacteroidetes bacterium HGW-Bacteroidetes-3
TATTGATTAAAAAGAATGATACCGCCAGTGTTTTCATACCGGTAATGGTGTACTGTGAAAAATCACTATTCTTGATAGTGGTAAATACAGCATCTATATACTCCAATCCTATGCCTAAAAAAACAGCAGCCATCATTAGTAGTTGGTTTCTCTTTGATTAATTTTTGATTGCATTTCCCGAAAGGAAATAATATCCTGATAACGTTTGGTTTTCTGCTCAATTTCAGCCACCATTTCTTTAGATTTGAGTTCTTTTTCTTTTAAGATCTCAGCACGTTCAGCATCGGTCATTTTTAAACTGTAACTGGAGAGGATTTGACTGACATAATCCAAATCTTCCAAGGAACTTTCAATGATTTCATTAAAGGAATTAGATACTCTTGTAATTTCTTCAGGTTTGATATAAGGTGAGTTCAGAATGGTTCTTAAATCATTACGTACAATGTCAAACAAACGTTGATTGTTTTGAGTAAGTTCTCGCACAGCTTTTAGCTGTTTTACCACATTGTTTACCATTTCTATGTTTTCTTTTTGGGTTTTCAAAAATTGAACGGTCTTCAGCAACTGTGAAGTTTGTTTTGCAGATTCTATCAATGATTTTGCAAGGCTGATAAAATTGGTATTGTCGTAAACAGGCATCCCTTGGCCAGTGCCTGTGGCACTCACAAGTATAAGAAATGCAACAGATAGCATTAGTTTTTTGAGTTTGCTTTTCATTTTTTTAGATTTTAATTGTTATTATATATTTATAATTATACATACTATAGAAAGCCTATGGCTGCTGCTTAATAAATTCATTTATAGCCTGTTTCATGCATTTTGTTTTGTTGTAAATGGCCATGATAGCTTCACTTGCTGCGCCATCTGTGAGATAAGCTGCATATACTTCTTTGGGAACTTCTAAACGGAAGATGTTACTTTCTTTTCCGATTTTGATGAACATTTCTGTATATTTTCGAGCTCCAGTCAAATTATTTCTAATGGATTTTAATTGATTTAAATCGTGACTGGAGAGGTTGAGCCTCTTTTGCAATTCATCATACCCTTTTTCATTGTGAAGACTGTAAATCACTTGGGTGTTTTCTAAAATACTTGCCGAAGTTGCATTGATTGGCAACTGATTGATGGATTGCAGAACAATTCCGATGGCACCATTTTGTTTACGGATGGCTTGGTAATAAAACTCAACACTTTCCAATACATTTTCAAACTTGAGTTGCTTTGCAAATTCATCAAAAAGGATGATTCCTTTTTCGGCTTTATTTTGCCAAATGGTACGTTGAATGGCTGATTTTATCAATTTCAACATTACAGATAAAATTTCCTTATTGTCCTTGACTTCATCCAGTTCAAATACAATGAGTTTTTTATCCTCAATCCTATAGGTCTGATCTTCGCTCACTTCAAAAAGAAAACTATACAATCCATCTCCTACATATTCAGACATAATATGCAGGAAATCTCCAATATTAAAATGTTGAGCTTGCAGGTGTAATGTATGGGACAAGGTTTCTTTTTTCAGTTCAATGAAATTGTAAAGGCTCGTTAAGGAATGATCTAGAATTACGTTTTTATAATAATAGCGCAGAATCTTTTTTATGGCTACTTCTTGAACTTTGGAATTATATGAATCTGAAGCAAGCAATTCCAACAAAAAAACGCATAAATCTTCCAATCGTTCTGGGGTGATGTCATTGATGTCACTAATATAAAATGGATTGATGCCTAGATTTTTTCCTTGTTCATAGCGTAAAATGATATGATCGTCTGGATACAGTTTTGCGAATTTTGAATACGAACCACCCAGATCTATGATAACCAAACGCACATTACTTTCAAAATACTGCCGTAGGATATTATTGGCTAAAAAAGATTTTCCTTCACCTGTAGGAGCGAAGATGGCAAAATTACGGGCATTGATGCGTTTCTTTTGTTCATCCCACACATCTTTTAGCACTGGAATGTTATGTTGTCGGTCATTAAAAATAACACCCGTGGCATCTGACAAATAGTTGGTATTATTGAGATATAAACAGAGTGCATGTTTTAAATCGGTGATATACAAATCTTCATTGGAAAAGTTGGAAGAAAAACAGCAGTAGCTATTCATAATGTACTGTTTACGCTCTTCACCATTTGGATAATAAGGAATAATATCGAGTTCTTTAAACTCCGTTTTTATTTTTGAAACAATGCTGCTTAGTCGCTGCTGATTGCTGTCCCAAAAGACAACATTTAAATGGCCACGTATAATTCTTGATGAATCGTCCTCATTAATTTTACCAACAATTTCTTCAATTTTTTTTAGGACCACTTTATTTTGTGTGCCAAAATTTGAACTTTTATTGAGCTCCTCTATTTTCTTATCTAAGAGTTTGCGCCACTTATGCTTGTCGTCTAAATAGATGATTTGGTTGACGATGTGGTTTTCATTTAAGTTCAATCCCAATCCATCGATGAAACCTTGATGAAAGATAAAATCATCAGAAGTGAATTTATCATTGTTTTTGCTGCTTTGGACACTTTCTCCAAAACACAATTCACTGTTAACCGCAATTACATCAAAATAATGATCTCCAATAACAATGTTATTTTTTTGCAATAAAATATCGGTATCAAAGCCTTCATTGAATCCATTAAAGTAATCGTAAGTGAGTTGCAGTATCTCTTCACTAACTAATGGTGAAAACGATATCTTTCTGCTGTTATTGATATAAGAAACAGCATCACCAATGTTAGCTATAAATTCTTGCACATTCCCATCCATTTTTTTGAGGATTCCCTTTTCAACTTTCCGAAACGGATTGGTATATTTAGCAGCATTCAGCGCTTTATTAAAAGGCAACGTAAAAAATAGATAACAGCGATGTTCCAGATATTCACGCCCTTTAAAATAGTCGTAAGTAGCGCGTTCTAAAAAACTATTGTTGGGAAGACATTCTGCAGTGTAAGCTGTCTTTTGATAGACGTCCTGTTTGTGAATAACGGTCCCAACAGGCAATGATTTGAATGCTTGAAACCAAGCGCCATGAATCACTTCAAAATCTTTTTCTGATAGAGAATAAATTTCAGGTAAATCGACTTTATAACAAAGTACAATATTGCCATTGTTGGCGAACACGATATTTTCCTCTACACTAAGAATAGGATGGTATGCTGATAAGTTAATTTTTTCCATAAGAAATTTGGCTTCCTTTTTTATTGCTAATCCTTTGTGGGAATACTTTTTTAAAATGCAAGAGTGCCGGATTATCGGTGAGGTTGGTAAGTGTCATATAGAGCATCACATTCACAATGAAGACACCAACGATTCCATAAAAACTAAAAGAAAATATGATGAATAATAAGGAACCAATTACAGCTAACATCATCAATGCAAACAGTGATATTGGCAATCCCATAATCAAAGCACGTTTTCTAATATTCTTATAGACCTCGTACCGTTTCATCAGACAACGATACCTATGAGATACGTAAAAATACCTACGACAGCCCCAGCTATTAAAACAAATACCAATACACGGGTAATCCCTTTTTTTAAATCTGCATTTTCACCAAAGAAGTGCCCCGCATTAAACAGGAAACCCACTAAAAATATAATGCCTAAAATAATTGGAAAAATGGTACGAATGGTATCGGAAACATCATTTACAGAATTTTCGATCCCTCCAATTTGCGCAAAAGCGGAAAGTGAAATTAAAAACACAAGTAAGGTCAAGTACATTGATTTTTTCATACGAATACGGTTTTATAATATTAACATTTTTGATGTAGGAAAAATACAATATATTTGTATTTAAATAACTGATATTCAAATAAATAACAAAATAATATTATTTGAATCTATTTGCTGGCAATTGAAATCAAAGCACATTAAATTGTATGAATTTTAATATATTAAATGCTCTTAATTATGGAAATAAACTTAAAATTGAAGCTCAAAAACGTCGTTTTTCTGCTTATCCTGCTAAAAATGTGCGCTGGTTTTGCTCAAAATCCAACAGCCAAAAAACGAATTATAATTGATGTTGGCCATGGAGGAAAAGATTCAGGTGCAATTGGCATAAATGAGATTCAGGAAAAAACAGTGGTTTTAAATATTGCCAAAGAAATTGTGAAGCTGAATAAAACGATTTTGAATGATAAATTAGAGATCTTTTTGACACGATATCGAGATACATTTATTTCACTTGCTGATCGAAGTAAATTACCGAAAGCACTAAATGCTGATTTATTTATTTCCATTCATTGCAATGCATCAAAAAGTTCATCCAAAGGAATGGAAGTATATGTGTTCAATTCTAAAACCGATCCATTCAATATTAAAAATTCAATTGGGTTGGGATTGTCAGTTCTTAATGAGAGTACGCAAAATCTGCATCTAAAAAAACGAGGCTTAAAATTTGGGAATTTTCAGGTACTACGGGAAACTATCATTCATTGCCCGGCAATATTAATTGAAACTGGTTTTGTAACCAGTAATGATGAAGCAGATTATTTTTTAAAACCACAAAATATTAGCGCAGTTGCCTTGGCAATTTTGCTCGGAACTAATAAATATTTAAACATGAATTATGAAAGAAATTTTAGATGAAATTATTAAAAGCTTGAAAGAGATTACCAAACTTTTTTTTGCTGAAATTATTTTCTGGATTAGGGACTATAAGAAATGAATAGGATTATGTAGATACTAATTTCTTCTTAAAATCCTCTTTTCACAATGTTAATAACTAGTTGAAAAATAATCATATAGAATAAAAAAGATACCGTATTAGAAGTGTATATTTGTGTATGTTTTTAGAGTTGACAAATAAAGAGTTGCAAGGATTAAAGGTGATTAGAAACTATTTGTTTCTTCATGGAGAAATGCCAAGTGTACGTGAGCTAATGAGAGGTTTAAAGTATAAATCACCACGTTCTGCTTCATTAATGTATCAAAATTTAGAACAAAAAGGAGTTTTGAGAAAGAAACTAGATGGAAGTTTTCAATTATCTGAATTTGAAATTTCAGAAAGTTTTGGCACAAGAGAGCAAACAATTAAAGTTCCATTATTGGGAAGTATCGCTTGTGGATTACCAATTTTTGCAGAAGAAAATGTTGAAGCAGAAATTCCAGTTTCTATTAAATTTATTAAAAGTGATTATAAGTATTTTTTGCTTAAAGCAGTGGGTGACTCGATGAATTTAGCAGGAATAAATGAAGGTGATTTGGTTTTAATTAGACAGCAACAGCATGCTGAAAATGGTGATAGAGTAGTGGCTTTAATTGATGATGAAGCTACAATAAAAGAATATAGAAATAATGGTGACCATATTGTTTTATTACCAAAATCAACAACTAAAGAACATCAACCAATAGTGCTAACTAGAGATTTTAAAATACAAGGTATTGTAGAACGGGTTATATCTATTAACTAATAAATAAAACACATGTTAAGCTTTAAATATTATAAAACAACTTGGTTAATATTAATAATTATTTTAATGGCTATAGGTATTGATTTTCTTTTACACGAATGGGTTGTTCCATTTTTAAAATCAAAGGGAATTGAATTTTTAAGAGCTCCTGGAAATGTTACGATAATAGCTATGATTTTAGCTTTTTATGATACTGTTTTATGGAAATTACCTGTTTTTAATCTTTTAGTAAATATTCCTAATATTGCAGGAAGGTATAAAGGGAAAATCAAGTTTGAATTTCAAGAGAAAAAAGGGGAAAAAGAATGTTTTATTGAGGTAAAACAATCAGCATCTAAAATAAAAATTCATACTTACTTTAATAATGAATTGGATGAGAAAACTGATTCAAAATCTTTAGTTGAAGATATTCGATTAGAAGAGGATGGTTTTTTTGATATTTATCTTTTTTATCTTAATAATGGAAATAAAATAAATTCAACTCTTGATTGTCATGAAGGAGCAAACAAGTTAAGATATATTCCTGCTAACAAAGACCGAAAAGCGAAATTAATTGGTCATTATTTTACAAACAGACAAATACAAACTAGAGGAGAAATTGAAACAGAATTCGAATCTAAAAACTTAAAAGGCGAATTTTAAATATATAAACATGGCAAACTGTAATAATTTATTTTCTGAATTTAATAAGTCAATTAAGCTTACCGACGAGCGAAGACAAAAGCTAAGAAATAAAAGAAACGATTTAAGAAAGCGTATAGAAGGAGGGTATGGTATAGTGAAAGCGTCAGATCGATACGATCATGAATTAAAATTCCAAACTCAAGGGTCTTTTATAATGGACACTATTATTAGTCCAGAAGATAAGAATTGTGAATACGATTTAGATGACGGTCTTTATTTTATAGGTAGCGCATCTAGAAATGATAGACCAGTGCCTGCAACATTCCATAATTGGGTAATAAAATCAATTAAAGAAGGTAAATCAGATAATCAATATGAGGAAATTATAGATAAATATACTTGTGTAAGAGTTAAGTACAAGGGGAATAATGGAGATTTTAATTATCATATAGATATACCAATTTATTATGCCAGAAATTTAAACAACCCTGATTTAGCTCATTTAAATTCGGGGTGGATTGAAAGTAATCCTATAGACTTCATTGTTTGGTTTGAAAAATTAATAGAGTCAGGCTTTAGACAAGAGTTTATTTTAGAGCGTAAATTATATAGTGATGAATACCAAAATTGGTTTTCAGATATCAGAAAAAAGGATCATCAACTAAGAAAAATAGTTCGCTATTTAAAAGCATGGGGAGATCATCTTGATGGAGAAATGCCACCTGGAATTGTAATGACAATTTTGGCTGGTTATAATTATAAAAGTAATGAACGAGATGATATTTCATTAAAGGAAACGTTGATAAATATACAATCATATTTGAAGAATAATGGCTTTAAATGTCCTAGACCCACTTCTCCTAAAGATGAAGATTTATTTAAAAATTATACTCCGGAACAAAAGGATTTTTTCTTAAATGAACTTGATGAATTTGTAACTAGTGCCAAACAAGCAATTGAATTAGAAAATCAAAAAAGTGCATGTCGTAAATGGCAGAAACACCTTGGTGATAGGTTTCCTTGTTTTTTAGCTAAAGATGAAATAGAAGGCTCTAAAAGTTATGCAGCACCTACCATAATTAAAAGTGACAATTCTAAAAGTGCATGATTGAATATAAAGAGGCATTAGAAAGAGTTTCATTATATATTGAAAAAAGGGAAAAAGTAAGAGAACTAAGCGAATATTATAAAAAAAAGATAGGCTTACCTGAACTTTTAGATGTATGGGAAATTACCACAGAAATATTAGATAAATGGAATAAAATAAAAAACATTAGATTCCATATTGTCTTTTTTCCTGATTTTCCGCTTTCTTTTCCTAAAATATTGCTTTCAAAAGAGGATTTTGAAAATATAAACTATATCCCGCACTTACAAGTAGATAGATTGATTTGCATTTTTCAAAATAATTCAGAACCAAATTTTCAGTTACCTGAAAAAGTTGTTGAAGAAGCTATAAGAAGAGCAAAGAATATTCTTGAAGAAGGTATTAAAGGTAACAATGATAAAGATTATGAAGAAGAATTTGAAGCTTATTGGGATTCTAATTATTCAAAAAAAGACTTAGTAAATAAATCATTTCTACTTTTAAATGTAAAACCTTTAAAGCAAAATTTTGATTTAATATCGTTAGAAAAACCTATTAATAGATTTCGATATGTAATACATCAAAATGAGAATATTGCTTTGAATTTCAAAGC
>PHDE01000166.1 GCA_002842505.1 Bacteroidetes bacterium HGW-Bacteroidetes-3
GAAAGAAGATTTACATTTATTGTAGATCTTTTTTTATTTTACAAAACAGGCGAGAAGTTTATCCCGAGCGGAGTCGAGGGAAGCCCAAGTGGGACCACATAAAATCCTTCATTATCCGTTGATAATGGAGGGTTTATTTTTTTTAGAAACTCTATTCAATTTTAAAAATTTTAAGCGACCACTTGTTGATACAAATACTTCTGAAAATCTATAAACAATGTTTTAATATCTGCAACTTCACCTAAAACAGCTTTTGCATCTTCAAAAGATTGATATTTATTGGTAAGTAAAACTGGTAGTTTTTCTTGGTCTAACTCTCCAACTCCAGTTTCTACATATTTAGCCAACACAAATTCTATAAATTCTTTTTGTTTGTCGTTTAACAATGTAAAAATAGTTGCTTGTGCCGCTGCAACTCTGGCTTCTCTGGTAATTGGTTTTATATTGCTGTTAAAAACAAATTCTAACACATCAAATAAATCACTTTTTTCTGCATCAATTAGTTTTTGAAGGGTGGTTAATTCATCATTTCCAAAACCTGCTTCCGCTAATTTTTCTAATAGTGTTCTTCTGGTTAACGGATTGCTCCATAATTCTCTTAGTTCAGCTTCACTTTTAAAGAATTTAGGTAATTCTCCAAATAAATTATTTAGAAACTCTTCAACAGTAATAGGCTTGCTACCTTGCCAAAACATAGTTGACACCATGTGTTGAATTTCTAATACTTTACCATTACGCAATTTAATTTTTACTTTCTTTTTGCAAACACAAGGTTTTTTCCCACAATCTTTGCAATTCTTTGGTTCTGGCTTTTCACAAATACAAGGTCGTTGACCACATATTTTACAAGGTTTTTTTTCTGCTTTAGTACAAACACATGGATTTTGATTACACACCTCACAAGGCTCCTCGGCAATTGGTTCTCCATCCCATTCTGGATCTGCAAAATGATGATAGGCATTTACATAGTCGTAAATGGTAAAAAAGTCTTTTCCCTCAAATAACCGTGTTCCTCTACCAACTATTTGTTTAAACTCAATCATTGAATTTACTGAACGCATTAAAACAATATTGCGAATATTACGAGCATCAACTCCTGTTGATAATTTTTGTGAAGTGGTAAGTATGGTTGGAATTGTTTTTTCATTGTCTTGAAATTCTCGTAAAAACTGTTCTCCAATTGCGCCATCATTGGCTGTAACTCTCACACAGTAATTAATATTATCACTTGTTTTTAACTGATTTATTAAATCTCTGACCGCAGCTGCGTGTACTTGTGTTGCACAAAACACGATTGCTTTTTCGTTTTGATTGGCAATATTCATATACATTTTTACACGATCTGCTTCACGTTCCATAATTTCAATTTTTCTGTTGAAATCATCTTCTTTATATACCTTACCTTCTTCAGCCACACCTTCAATAATTTCATCATCACTGGTATACACATATTCATCTAAAGTAGATTGAATGCGCTTTACTTTAAATGGCGTTAAAAACCCGTCATTTATGCCTTCTTTTAGGGAATAGACATACACTGGTTCGCCAAAATAAGCATAGGTATCAACATTGTCTTTTCGTTTTGGTGTGGCTGTTAAACCCAACTGCACCGCAGGTGAAAAGTATTCTAAAATCCCTCTCCAATTTCCTTCATCATTTGCGCCACCACGGTGGCATTCATCTATAATAATAAAATCAAAATAATCGGGAGCATATTGTCCGTAGTTTGGTATTGGGTTGCCTTCCTTGTCTTTGCCTGACATAAACGATTGAAAAATGGTAAAGAAAATACTTCCGTTGGTTGGTACTTTTCCTTTCTTTTTTATTTCATTTGGTTTAATGCGTACCAAAGCATCTTCCGGAAAAGCTGAAAATGAATTGAATGCCTGATCGGCTAAGATATTTCTATCTGCTAAAAATAAAATACGAGGTCTTCGGCTTCCATCACGATTTAAATTCCACCGTGTTTGAAACAATTTCCAAGCAACTTGAAATGCAATGGCAGTTTTTCCAGTGCCCGTTGCTAATGTTAACAATATTCGTTGCTTGTTGTTGGCAATGGCTTCTAACGTTTTGTTTATGGCTATTTCCTGATAAAAACGCAATTCCCAAGTTCCACTTTTATCTTCAAATGGAATTGTTGCAAAATTCTCTCGCCATTGGTTTTGAACAGCAAATGTTTTTTCCCATAATGCTGATGGTGAAAGAAAATTAGTGACCAATTGTTCCTCACCTGTTTTTAAGCAAATTTGATAAATCTCTTTTCCGTTTGATGAGTAAGTTGTTTCAAGTTGTAATTTTTCGGCATATAATTTAGCTTGCATTACACCTTCGCCAACTTCTAATTCATTACTTTTAGCTTCAATAATGGCTAATTTTAAACCTTTATACACCAACACATAATCGGCCGCTGAACGTTTTGAGCGAATGCCGCCAGATTGTATTTTACCTTTTGATATTTGATATTCCCGAAGGATTTTAGAACCTTCTACAACTCCCCAACCACAAGCTTTTAACTTTGGATCAATTAATTCTGCTCTTGTTTCTGCTTCATTCATAGCATTTAATTGTTACTGTTAATTAAATTAACGACTAATTTAACCATAATATCTTTTTCTTCCGATTTACTTTCGGCTATCATTATGGTTATGGCCACCAACGCGTTGTCTTCAAGAATTTTACTTCCATCATTTTTAAAAAGTGCTTCGTTTTTATCTAAAAAGTAAGCAAATAAACCAGCTGCAATACGTTTGTTCCCGTCTGTAAATGAATGGTTTTTCACTATAAAATAAAGTAAATTTGCTGCTTTTTCTTCAATACTTGGATATACATCCTTACCGTCAAAAGTTTGATAAATACTTCTTAATGAACTTTTAAATGAAGCATCTTTTTCTCTGCCAAAAAGTTCACCGGTATTTTGTATTGCAGTCCATTGCTTAATTAATTGTTTTCCTTCTTCGTAGTTTAATTCTTTTACTTCACCAAGGGTTATGTTTGAAATTAACAGTTGCTGATGATCATATTTATCTAAGGTTTCAAGCGCATAAGCATAATTTTGAAGCACTTTTAAAATACCCGTTGCTTCAACGGTAGATAAGGTTTCGCTATTTATTGCTTGTGCCGCTAATTTTATGGCATTTTGCAGATCCATAAATTTTTCACTGGCTTCTTTTAATCTTTTTTCGTTTAGGGCATAACCCTGAACCAGATAGTCTTTTAATCGCTGAGTTGCCCATTGGCGGAATTGAGTAGCACTTTTAGAATTTACTCTATAACCTACCGATAAAATCATATCTAAATTATATAATTTCATTTTTCGCAATTTTCCGTCTGCTGCAACCTGTTCCAAAATGGAACAGGTTGCGTTTTCTGGCAATTCGTTAGATTTATAAATATTTTGGATATGTTTTACAATTGCAGGTCTATTTACAGTAAATAAAGAAGCAATCATATGTGCATTAAGCCAAACGGTTTCTTGTTCAAAGCGAACCTTTACTTCTGTTTGATTATCTTTCGTTATAAATATTTCTATTTGATTTTCCATTTCTTTATCCGATTTGGCAGGTGCATTTTTTGCACATACCACATTATTTAATCTATTCCTTCTTCTTTAAAACTGCTACTTTTCTATTTTTGAACTGTTGCCTAATTTGCAACAGTTGTTTCTTTTTACTTCTGTTTCAACTTATCGGAATTTCCGACAAGTTAAGAATTCATCTAATTCATCTTCATTTGATGATTAAGTGGTAACTAATTTTTCCTTTAACCCCCCGCTAAACGCCCTTTGCAATACACTCTTTTTTAATTCTTCTAAATCTGCTATTTTTTGTTGGTAAATAGCTTCTAGTTTTTTGGTTTCAATTGAAAGTGCTTCAAATTTCTTAATTAAATCTTTTTGTTCTTTAACTGATTTTGGATAGGCAAAAACAACTTGCTTTACTGCTGCTCCATTGAAGTGCGGTTGTGCAGCTCCAGATTGTAAACTATTTGCTTGCTCCCAATAAGTTTTCGTTTTTGTGAAATGCCAATACAAAGCATTTTCAATTTTCTCTTTGAATTTTATTCTAATTAAGTAGGAAGCAAATACAGAAGGTTCATCACCATTGAATAAAAGAACTTTTGCAAAAGTTGCTCCTGTTCTTGCCATTAGTAAATCATTGTCTTGAATTAAAAATCCTTCTGTTTCTTTTGAATGCTTGATGTATTTCTTGTCTTCTAAAATGAGTTCACCGTTTTTGTCTATATCAGTAATACGGATATATCTGTAATCTCCTTTTTCTGTTGATTTATCTGTGTAGCCATATTCTACATCTGCAATTACTTCCAACGTCTTCTCTTCCCAGCCTTCACCTTTTGTTTCAAACACATTTTGCAAATAACTCTCAAAAAGTTCTTTGGCATTTTTGAGGTTTTGTTCGGCATTGGCTTTTGCCTTAGCTATGGCGGCAAAGGATTTATCTAAAATAGCTACAATGTGTTGTTGTTCTCTTAGGGGTGGGATTAAAAGTTCACAATTAAGAATATCATCTTTTCTTAAATTTGTTTGATTTTCACCATTGTTAAAATCTAATAAATATTTATTTCTGTTAAGTTGATAATACAAAAATTGTTTATCAAAATTATTTGTTCTAATTGCACAAACACGTTGGTTTAATGTATAAGTATCTTCTTTATCTATAAGAAAACATTTCGCTAATGTTTTGCCATTTGGAACATCACTCATAACCATTACAATATCATCTTTAAAAAGAGGAAATTGAGCGTTATCTGTCCTTTTTGCTTTTTCACCATTTGATGAAACAAATTTTGAATTTACTACCTTATATTTTCCGTTTTTATCAATACTTTTTTCGTGAGCTTTCCCATTATAAAATTCACAAACATCTCCTAATTTTTCTTTCTTCCAATTATTCATATCAGTCATTCTTAGGAGGGCTTAATTTTTTATTTTCAATTGCTTTATCGGCAGCTTTTACTCTACGTTCCAGTTTTTTAATATCTTCTTCGGCAGGCAGTTGTTCTGGCTTAATGCCGCTCTTGCCTAATAAAGCTCTTATATCTTTATTGTTTTTTACGTGTTCGTTGGTTATTTTGGTTTCCCCTTTCAGGTTGTTTTTTTGTACGTTAAAGTTTGTAATTTCGGTAGCTAATTGTTTTGCTGTGATTGTAATTGTGGGCAGGAAATCGGCTAAAGGTCTGTTTTCGGCAATATTTAGTTTGCGTTTCATAGCACTGGTGTTATAACCTCCAAAAAAAGCCCAATCGCCTTTGCTGCGTATGATGGCAAATCCTTTATTGTCAACGCCTCTTTCGTAAATATTTTTAGACAATTCGGTTTCGGTTGCTGCCAGTTTTTCTCTTGCTTGCAAACGTTCCATAAGCTTTATTCGCTCTTCGAGCAATTCTTGCTTACGGGTTTGTATGGCGAAGTAACTTTGAGCAAAGGCAATCTGTTCTTTCTTTGGGTCTCCATTTTGAGCAATCAGGTAACAGGCATAACGGGTAAGCATAATATCATCCACTTCTCGTTGTCCTCCTTTGCCTAATTCTATCATTTTGGTGACGTCAACGAAATGATCCAAAACCGCTTCGCCAGTGGTTTTACAACTTTCTTTGGCTTTTTCTATTGCATTTAAAAAATTACGCCAATCGGCATACCCTAACAATTGTTGCAATTCACGAGCCAGCCAATATTCTACTCCATCTTGCTCATAAGCGTATTCTTCAAATGATTTGTTTAATTTAGCTATAGTCGCTTTTTCCATAATAATAAATTATATTAGTTCACGAATTGAATTTAAAATTTCTTTATTTTCTTCATCTAAAAATTCCATTTCATCCAAAATAACTTCAACTGTTCTAAGTTTTTCTTCTTCTTGTTTATTTGGGTTTTTTAATGAAAGATCAAAAAATTTGGTATCTACTTGTGAAATATCAATGCTCCAAGAGTTTTCACTTTCTGGCTTCGACAAGCTCAGCCTGACAAATTCTGCTAAATCTTTTTCGTTAAGTGGATTTGTTTTTCCTAAGTTTCTATCTAAATTTAACTGGTAAAACCACGTTTTTTTGGTTGGCGCACCTTTTTCAAAAAACAATACCACTGTTTTAACGCCTGCACCGGTAAATGTACCTCCAGGCAAATCTAACACAGTATGTAAATTGCAACTTTCTAATAATAACTTGCGTATGGCAACAGAAGCATTGTCGGTATTACTTAAAAAAGTGTTTTTAATTACAATACCCGCTTTGCCACCTGCTTTTAATATTTTTATAAAATGCTGTAAAAACAAAGAAGCTGTTTCACTTGTTTTTATTGGAAAGTTTTGTTGCACTTCGGCACGTTCTTTCCCTCCAAATGGCGGGTTGGCTAAAATTACATCATAACGGTCTTTTTCTTGTATATCTGTAATATTTTCAGCTAATGTATTGGTGTGTATAATATTGGGTGCTTCAACACCATGTAATATCATATTCATGGTACCAATAATGTATGCCAATGATTTTTTTTCTTTACCGTAAAAGGTAGTTTTTTGTAATATGGTAATATCAGTAGTAGATAATTTTTTACTGTGCATTAAGTAATCAAACGCTTCGCACAAGAAACCAGCACTACCCACCGCACCATCGTAAATAGTATCGCCAATTTTTGGGTTTACTACTTTTATGATGGTTTTAATTAAAGGACGTGGTGTATAATATTCGCCACCATTTCGCCCGGCATTTCCCATATTTTTAATCTTGTCCTCATACAAATGGCTCATCTCGTGTTTCTCGGCGTGGGTTCTAAACCTAAGTTGATCTATATAATTAATCACTTCACGCAAATTGTAACCACTTTGAATACGGTTTTTTAATTCCGAGAAAATCTCTCCAATTTTATATTCAATGGTGTCAGGACTTAAGGCAGATATTTTGAATTTTTTGAAATATGGAAACAATTGTATATTTACAAAATCAGCCAAATCATCACCAGTTAGTGCATTGTGGTCTATTTTCCCATCTGGTAATTTAGGAGTTGCCCAAGTTGTCCATTGATATTCTGGAGCTATAATGTTTGTATATGCTTTACCTGTCAATTCCGCAGCAGTTGCTTTGTCTTTTTCTAAATCGTCTAAATACTTTAAAAACAGCACCCAAGAGGTTTGTTCTACATAATCCAATTCACTACCGCAACCAGCATCTTTATGCAGTATGTCGTCTATATTTTTAAAAGTTTGTTGAAACATTTTTTAATTTTAGTTTTTTTCAAATTTACCAATGTTATTTAAAATGAAGGTGAAAAATTAGGATGTTTATTTTTTATAAGATTATTAGAGATTATTGTAATTGAGTAGTTTTTTAACTTAGTTTTTTGATGTGTTAAAAACTGGAACAACACCTCACTTAATAAACCAATTCATCTTTAAAATTATAGATAATCTTATCTTTTTCATCGGTTTAAATTTTATTTTTTAGCGGTAATCCCGAAAATTCGGGACTGTTCGCAATTAATCATTCCCTTGTGTATCAAAATTTGTTATGCTCGTTTCATTTTTCTCAAATACATCAAATAGATTATCATAAAAATCTGAATATTTTTGATATGGTAAATGTCTATTGCCAGATAATTCTTCTTCAAAAGTAGATTCAAAATTAGTTATAAGGGTTTAATTCTAATATGAACAGCAATTTATTTATAGCTGTTTCGGGCGTTTCCCGCCAGCTGGCGGGTCGGGCTTTTCGTTACAATCTTTTTTTATTCG
>PHDE01000167.1 GCA_002842505.1 Bacteroidetes bacterium HGW-Bacteroidetes-3
AAAAGGAATTGCAATATTCGTTTGGGCGCTCCAGCTTTTCAGCGGGTTTACACCCGCTGAAAAGCCTGTTGGGCTTTCGCGGCTCGCTTTTTTTGTGAAAAACAAAAAAGAGCTCAAACAATAAGTTTACCCTAAGCGCCGAAGGGCAATCCCTAGCGTAAATTGAATGAACAATGAAAAACCTGCCAGCCGCAGTCGGGTTAAAAATAAAAAATTGAAATTTTTCTGGCTCTTTGCGTATTTTCTTTACATTAAAGATTTAACTTCCGTCACCCTTCTTCTATGAAACTTTTTTATGGCGTATAATTTTTGAAAGTACCATTCCTGTAAAAAACAACAATTCTTTCAATCTCGCCTTCAATTTCAGCCTTTTCAACAGACTTGGTTATTGGTTTTGTAGCCTCTTTAATTATTTCATTTGGTTTGGAAGCTGTAAATAGGTCAGGGGCAGAAGACGGAATTTCAACTTGCTTAGGAAAATGTCCAACGCCATTTAACAGCCAATACAATTCAACTTCAGGAAAAGCTTTTAAAATCTTCAACACAAATTCCAGGCTTGGTTTATTTCTACCTGAAAGTATATGTGAAATGCTTGAGCGTTGCACTTCAATTTTTTCAGCCAATAAAGCCGCCGAAATTTCATAATAATCCATGAGGATATTCAGTCGTTTTGCAAATTGCTCAATGTTTACCATTGTAAATTATATTTTAGTTACAAATGTAATCATTTTATAATGATTCAGCAAATCATACTTAAAAAATTGACATAATAGTTGTTATAAGTATTAGACTATAAGTTTAAGTAATAAATTGTAATTAATTAAAATTAAACTAAATACGTATTCTATATAAACTTTTATTATAGTAGCTGTCAAAGCCAATCAAAGGATCCTTATTTAATGCAAAAACCTGATTACATTTGTATAATGATTGGTCAAAATGTTTGTTTACAAATGTAAACATTTGATTATTTACATTTGTAACATGAAAATGATTGACCTAAAAACACTAGAATTTTTATACTTGGAAAATTTTGAAAAAAATTTAAAGGGAAGACGAATTCTATATGAAGACATAGCTCCATTACTTCAAAAATTATCCACATTATTCAAAAAGGAAATTTTAGGATATTCTGAAAGCAATATTCCCATTTACAAAATTTCCATAGGAACAGGGAAAACCAAAATTTTGATTTGGTCCCAGATGCATGGAAATGAAAGCACAGGAACTAAATCTCTATTCGACTTGTTTAATTTTTTCGAAAAAAACAATGCTGAATTGTCAAAAGAAATAGCATCCATTTTAACAAATTGCACCATTCAATTTATTCCGATGCTAAATCCCGACGGCGCCATTAAATTTACTCGGGAAAACGAACAAAATATCGATTTAAATCGTGACGCCGTTGACCGAAAAGCTGTTGAAAGCCGACTTTTGCGTTCTGTTTTGGATGATTTTAATCCGAAGTTTTGTTTCAATTTACATGACCAACGATCCATATTTAATGTTGAGGGCACTAAAAATCCGGCAACAATTTCGTTTTTGGCGCCATCTGAAGATGCTGAAAGAACCGTTACCAAAGGACGAAAAGAGACAATGTGCGTTATTGTGGCCATGAATAATTTATTGCAACAGGTTATTCCTAACCATATTGGGCGTTATACCGATGAATTTTACCCGACCGCAACCGGTGATAATTTTCAAAAACTGGGACACAATACCATATTAATAGAGGCCGGGCATTTTAAAGATGATTACGAAAGAGAAATTACCCGAAAATATAATTTTTACGCGCTTTTACAAGGAATCTATTTTATTTCAACAGAAAATGATTTCTGGAATTATAAGCCTTACTATGATATTCCTAATAATGACACCAAGTTTTTAGATATTATTTATAAAAATATTAAAATAACTAAAAATAATGGTATTCAAATCGTTGATATCGGTATTCAGTTAAAATTCAAAGTGATAGCTAACGAACTTGTGGCGTACAAACACATAGAAAAAGAGGGGGATTTATCAAATTATTATTCGCGTAACTATATAGATGCAGAAAATTTGGATATAAAGGAATTAAAATTATCAAATTCGTAAATATATTAGGTGTTTATCGATTTTTTTTTAATAAATTTGTGCTTTAGTTTTTTATCTTAAATAAAAGAAGTAATATGAAAAAATATATACTTGATGAAATTGACCATCAAATATTAGATATTCTTATCGAAAATGCAAGAACACCGTTTACGGATATAGCAAAAAAATTGGTGGTTTCCGCAGGGACAATACACGTTAGGGTTAAAAAAATGGAAGATGAAGGGATCATTAAAGGTTCAACCTTGACTCTTGATTACGAAAAAATGGGCTATTCCTTTATTTCACACGTTGGTATCTATTTGGACAAAACCTCAAAGACAAAACAAGTTATCAGCGAATTAAAGAAAATTCCTAATATTACTATCGCTTATATTACAGCAGGAAAATACAACATTTTCTGTAAAATTAGAGCCAAAGACACTACGCATGCAAAAGAAATAATTTTTGAAATTGACGATATAGACGGAGTTTCAAGAACAGAAACAATGATTTCTTTAGAAGAAAGCATTAACGACAAAACACGTTTGATGCATTCCATTTTTAGGGAAATTTAATGGAAATCTAATAGCTGAATATACCTTATTATTTTTTATAATGAGGTATTTTTGTTTTATGTCATTAGATTATCTTTGATAAAATTATTCATTTTTAATGGACGCAATTAGCAACACTTTTGGCAAAATGATTTTTAACCGAGAAAATTACTCGGATAATCAATTAATTGATTTGTATAAATCCCTTCTAAAACCCCGATTGATAGAAGATAAAATGTTAATTCTGTTGCGGCAGGGAAAAATTTCCAAATGGTTTTCGGGAATCGGACAAGAAGCTATTTCTGTTGGCATAACAAATGCTTTAAATTTTGACGAGTATATTTTGCCGATGCATCGAAATTTAGGTGTTTTTACTTCAAGAAATATTCCGTTACACAGACTATTTTCTCAATGGCAGGGCAAAAAAAGCGGATTTAGCAAAGGTCGAGAACGCTCCTTTCATTTCGGAACCCAAGAATATAAAATTGTGGGGATGATTTCCCATTTAGGGCCGCAATTTGGCATTGCAAATGGGATTGCATTGGGCGATTTGCTTAAAAATGAACCAAAAGTTACCGCAGTTTTTACAGGTGAAGGCGGCACCAGTGAAGGGGATTTTCATGAGGCGCTAAACGTGGCTTCCGTATGGAATTTACCAGTGCTTTTTTGTGTTGAAAATAACGGGTATGGACTTTCAACACCTGTGAGCCAGCAATTTAAATGTGAAAACATTGCAGATAAGGGAATTGGTTATGGAATGGAAAGCCATATTATAGACGGAAATAATATTTTGGAAGTGCATTCAAAAGTGAGTGAAATTGCAAAAAGCGTACGAATAAATCCCCGTCCGGTTTTGCTTGAATTTAAAACGTTCAGGATGCGTGGCCATGAAGAAGCTAGCGGCATGAAATATATTCCGAAAGAATTGATTAATACTTGGGCAGATAAAGATCCCATTAAAAATTATCATGACTTTTTAAATGCTGAAAATATACTGTCAGAGAAAATGGATGCCTTAATTAAGGAGGAAATTGTCGACGAAATTAATGAACATTTAAAAATCGCCACTGCTGAAGAAGAGATTTCTTCAAGCGTTGAAAATGAATTGGCTGATGTGTACAAACATCAAAATTATAGTGAAATTAAATCTTCAACAAATACTTCAAATATCAGATTTATTGATGCTGTTTCTCAAGGATTAAGACAAAGTTTAGAGCGTTTTGATAAATTGATTGTGATGGGGCAGGACATTGCGGAATATGGTGGTGCATTTAAAATTACGGAAGGATTTTTGGAACAATTTGGCGTATCAAGAATTCGAAATACACCTATATGTGAATCGACCATTATTGAATCAGCTTACGGGCTTTCCGTCAACGGCTATAAATCGGTGGTGGAATTGCAATTTTCCGATTTTGTGACTTCAGGATTTAATCCGGTCATTAATTTATTGGCAAAATCATTTTACCGATGGAATCAAACTGCGGATGTTGTTTTGAGAATGCCTTGTGGTGCGGGCGTTGGAGCAGGGCCATTTCACAGCCAGACCAATGAAGCTTGGTTTACAAAAACGCCCGGGCTAAAAGTGGTATATCCTGCATTTCCTTATGATGCAAAAGGCTTGTTGGCAACTTCAATAGAAGATGAAAATCCGGTTTTGTTTTTTGAACACAAAGCATTGTACCGATCTGTTTATCAAGATGTTCCCACTGATTATTATACAATTCCGTTAGGGAAAGCTTCTTTGTTGCAAGAGGGAAATGACTTGAGTATCATCACTTATGGCGCCGGCGTTCATTGGGCGTTAAATGAAATTAAGGAATACCAAATTTCTGCAGATATTATTGATTTAAGAACCTTGCAGCCATTAGATAAAGAAGCAATCTACAAATCTGTTAAAAAAACCGGGAAAGCTTTAATTCTGCATGAAGACACGTTGTTTGGAGGAATTGCCTCTGATATTTCCGCATTGATTACAGAAAATTGCTTTAAATATTTGGATGCTCCGGTAAAACGTGTTGGAAGTTTAGAAACACCCATTCCTTTCGCCAAAAACTTAGAAGATCAGTTTTTGCCAAAGAATAGGTTGCACGCTGAAATAATTGACTTGTTAAATTACTGATTTAGAAAACTAAATCTGATTTTCATCATTTTAATTAAGTCAATTTTACTGACATTTTTCCTTTGGTTAATTTTAATTGACATAAGTATAAGCCTTTAATTTTAACTTTATCCACTGCCTTTTATAGGAAAAAATTTAAATTGCCGTCAAATATGATAACAATCATTTTTTAAATTGATGAACATCATTGTTTCTGATATATCTTCAACATAAATTAGCTCATTATTAACCATTAAAATATTTGAGTTATGCCATTAGTACAATTTAACAGACGACTTCCTATATTGGACAGAATGTTTCCTGAAATTTCAGACATTACAGATAATATGATGACAGAAGATTTGTTTCAAAGAGACAATTGGATGCCAGCAATCAATGTAATGGAACACAAAAAAGACTTTGAAATAGAAGTTTCTGCAGCAGGCTTTACCAAAAAAGATTTTGAAGTTTCCATTTCTGATGATGTTTTGACAATTTCGGCTGAAAACAAAAAAGAAAAAGAAGAAAAAGAGGAAAATTATTCTCGCCGGGAATTTTCTTACAATTCATTTAACAGAACGTTCACTTTACCTAAAAGTGTAGATCTTAAAAAGAAAATTAAAGCGAATTACGAGAACGGAATTTTGTTAATTCATTTAGAAAAATTAGAAGCTTCAAAAACTGAGGAAAAGAAAAAAATGATAGAAATTAGTTAATTTTCTTCTGAAAATCCGGGAAGTTAATCCTTTCCGGATTCTTTAATCTTAAATAAATAAATAAAAATGAAAGAAAATCAGTTGACCCAAAAAGAAAAAAATCCAAATTTTGAAATAACTGTTGAGCGTTTGCATTCCAAAGCGCAACAATGGATTTCAGAAATTGAATTTATTAAAATTGAACAAAATTTTCTAAAGGAACTGCTTACTGAGCATATTCTTGAATTGTGCACAACACATAATTTTGAAAAAGCTAAATTATTGCTTAACGGCATTGAGCATGAAACTAATTTGGGCAATAAATTAATAGAATCCATAAAAGAACATAAAATTAATTTGGCTTTGCTCCTTGAGAATATTTATTTAAAAAAGGAAGATACATTTAGAAATAATCACAAACTCCTAAAAATGGAGGTTAAAAATTATATTGAAAACTTTAAATATATTAAAGAACAAGTATTTGAACTTGTGTTATTGATAATGCGAAACGAAAAAGAGAAAAAATTGCTTTCAAAATAAAATAACAGTAAAAGTTCAACTGCTTTATATACCGTTTTCAACTTTTGGTTCTTTGAAATTTTTATGATAAATTAAAATTAATTATGTTATAATACATTGTGGACGTGACAATTATAAAACGTAAGGCATTATAATTTATTAAAACACAGCTATAAATAGGGTTGTTTTATTTGGGGTGAAATGAAATCTTAATGATGTGTTTGTTTAAAATTTTGAAGCAGTTTGTTTAAGAACCAAAATTTGAAAACGGTTCTTTTTTAATAATTCCGTTTTCAACTTTTCAGTTCTTTGAAGTATTGTATAGTAAATATTTAAAAAATGTTTAACAAAACACCGATTATTTAATATTGGGGATTATAATGAGCACTATACAAATATGAAAAATTATTTTATAAACCTTTTTGCTGTTTATGCGAGTATTATTGATGGGATATGGGATTATGCTTCCTTAAATGACATTCAGTTTATAAATATATAAAAAGAGGTAGAGCAAGCATTGAAAATTGAAAACGGTTTGTAACTTATTTAAAATTCCAATCGAATATTTTAAAAACCTTTTCCCAATTAGTTGGCATAGAAGACTTTAAATAAATATTTTCTTTTGTTATAGGTTGTGTAAACCGAAGTGAATACGCATGTAGGAATAGATTTTCGCAGGCAAATTCATTTTCAAACATTCTGTTATGAAATCGATCTCCATATTTATAGTCGCCAACAATTGGATGGCTTATTTTATTCATATGAATCCGAAGCTGGTGCATTCTTCCTGTAGAAGGCGTTAATTTCACCAAACTATAACGCGAATTATCATAAGGGATTACCGGTATTTCAAGAAGTTTTGTATAAATGGGTTCGCAAAAAGTTTCGGCATCTTTATATATTTTGGTGTCAGGATTTTTTACGGGAGAAGTTATGGAAACCGATAAATCCACAAATCCGCGAACAATGCCCAAATAGGTTTTTTGGATTTGGTTAGCGGTAAATAATTCCTGAAAAATAGCGACATGTTCTTTTTGTTTTGCCAACATTAAAACACCCGATGTTTTCCTGTCGAGCCTGTGAACAGGGTAAAAATGGATGCCGAATTGTGCGAAAAGCAAATCTAACAAAGTTTCATCTTTAATGTTCCGTGCATAATAAGAATTATGGATAAGGACATTATTGGGTTTGTTTACAATGATAATGTGGTTGTCTTCAAAAAGAATTTCAATTTTCATTGTGCAAATATACAGGTAATAGAAGTGGTTTGGGCATAGTTTATTTCAACATTAAGGCTTTAAAAAACGGCTTATTTTTAAAATTATCGGATTTACAAAAGATGAATTAAAATTAATTTTTGGTTTAAATCGTAGGCTGCGTTAGGGACTGCAGCTCTTCGACTTCGTCTGCCTACCGGACAGACAAGCTCAGGGTAAACACATTTTTTTGAATTTTTACCGAAAAAAGATTGCAGCGAAAGGCGCGACCCTTGCGGTAACGCCCAATAATTTCAGCAGTTTTAACACATATTTAGCATTCCTGACGTGTGAATTTTGTAACTAATAATAAAAAAAATGTAACTTTATCTCATCTATTATTTCGCATATTTGCAGTAGTTAATTTCAACATTTAAAACAATAATGAGATGAAACGAGCCATAACAAATTTTGATACACACAGAAATGATTAATGGCGAACTGCATCTGTACCAATAAAAAATAAATAATAAACAGATGAAAAAA
>PHDE01000005.1 GCA_002842505.1 Bacteroidetes bacterium HGW-Bacteroidetes-3
TTTAATTTTTTTTAGCGCTTTGTGCGGATTTGCAAACAGCACGGAAAAGTATTCCCACAAATGGTACATTTTCAATAAAAGATGCGTGGAACCCGACAACGATTCACTGTAATTTTGGAAAAGCGTGTCGTGAAATTCCTTAAAAAGCTCAAGTTTGTTTGCGGGATATTCTGCGGAATTGCTTTTTATCATACTCGGCAAAAAAGGATCGGAAATCAATCCGCGTCCAATCATCCAATGGTCAATGCTTGGAAAACGTGCCTGCATTTCGTGAAATTTAGCTACGGTAGTTATGTCGCCATTGTAATAAAGTTTCAGGCTGGTTTGGTTAATGCATTGCTGAAAAGCATCTAAATGCACGCCACCTTTGTACAATTGTTTTCCAATGCGCGCGTGGATGGCCACGTTTTTAATGGGATATTTTTCCAAAATGGGCAATACCTGCAAAATTTCATCATTGTTGTCGTAACCCAAACGCATTTTCATAGAAACGATAATATCCGATTCGGCGTGAACTTTTTCAAGAATTTCGTTTATTTTTTGCGGATTGCTGATAAGTCCGGAACCCATTCCGCATTTGGTGACCATCGGGTACGGGCAACCTAAATTCCAGTTTAATTCCTTATAACCAAGTTGTTGCACATATTTCGATACAAATAAAAATTCCTCGGCATCGTTGGTGATTATTTGCGGAATCACTTCCAAACCCACATTGTTTTCGGGCAGCAAGTCGCGCTCATAAGCTGATTTAATTTCAAGTTTTCCGTTTAGGCGAATATATGGCGAATAAAAAGTGTCTATGCCGCCAAAAATGGCATTAAAGGCGTTTCTGAACCGAAAATCGGTAAATCCTTGCAAAGGTGAGGAGAGCAATGTGTAGTTCATATTGTTTTCGAATTTGCAAAGATATGTATTATGATTTTAGATTTACGATTTCAGATTTGGGATTTTAGATTTGGGATTTAGGATTTCAGATTTACGATTGAACTTTCAACATATAACAGTTAACATTTAACATTTAACTTTTTAGACTTTCCAACTCTTGCTCGTAATCATATTGCAAATCTTCGTGTAAAACAAGCATCTTTTTTTCAATGGATGCTATTTCCCGATCCAACAAATTTTTGAGCACCGTATTTTTATGGATGGAAGGTTTAAAATCCTTCAATTTTTTGCAGAAATAGAGGAGGAGTTCCACTTCAGTTTCCTTATTTTTTGAATAGCGAATGGCGGTTTTTATGTTGCGCAAAATTTTGCGGACGCTCTTTTTAATAAAGTAATAGGTTTTGGTGTTTACCTGCCCAAACTGTTCGTCAATTTCCAGTTTTATGCTGGCAATATAACCTTCTTCATTGGAAGATTCAAACAAAAGATAGGTAAGCAATTCTTTGTTTTCCTTTTTAAATTTCGACAAACGCAAACACATTTCCACCAATTCCTTTTGGGAATAGTGCAACAATTCCGATTTGAGTTCTTTTACGGTGACGGCTTTCATTAAACAAATTTAGGGGAAAGAATGAATTATTTTTTGATTTATGTGGTAGAACTTTTTTCAATCGAAGATTTAAATCACAAAAATAATCTTTTGTCAAAGGGAAAATGATAGGAATTTGAAATTTTAACTAGTCCAAAATCAGGGTGGTAAGGATTGACAAGAAAATTAATGTCACCTTTTACAACGGCGGAAGGAACTTTTAAAATACAATACTTATTTTGTTTAATGAATTCATCTCCAATTTGCTGGGTGTACAAAGAATGTGGGAAAACGTTCCAATCTTCCTGAAGATTTTTTTCATCAATTTCGCCAATAATTATTGATTCAGGAACATCAATTTCTATCATTAAAAAGTCGTTTGGCAACAAAGCCAAACTAATATGTACCGCAATCTCGGCCATTGCAAGTGCTTTACTGCTTGCACAGTAAATGATTTCGGTTCCTTTGGAATTCCATCTGTTACCGGAGTTGGATGCGCCTTTACCCGATAATTCTTTCGAATATTTTTCTCTGGACAATCTGTAAATTTTCATCAAACAAATATTCCTTGGTCAATTCTGCTTAATTCGTTCATAACCATCTCTTTTCCGTAGGAATCTTTGAGTAATTCAATCGGTTTTAGGTTTCCAAAAGCCAAAGATGGCGAATTTAGCCAAGCGTAAAACTGTTCAGGTGAGTCAAAAATATCTTGGCCTAAATTGGTGACTTCTGCAAGTTCTATGATTTTTTCAGTGTGTGCCGGTTTAAAAACATAGTCACTTTCTTTTTTGTATCTCTGAAGGGATTTAGTGGATATGTCAAGAAATAGTGCCCAATCATTTTCAGAAAATGGTGTGATTTCTTTAATTTGTTTAAAAAGCGAGAAAGGAATCCCATACCTTATTGATTTTATGAGGAGCATTCTGTTTGTGAAGAATTTTCGGTAGGTCATTTCCTTGCTTTGAAGGTGAAATTCCCCTTTTAGTTCAAGTTTTTTTAAATAAACATTTAGCGCTTTGTTTATTTTAACTTCTTTTTTTTCTGTTGACTCAATCATAATAAAGACATTTGTCCGTAAATATAGGATACTTGTCCACACAATCAAAATATTTTATCAATAATTTTATTTCACTGGTTTTTTTTGGTGCGGATAAATAAATGTTTGTACTTTTTGCCGCAATTAGAGGGAAATATGATGAATTCCATTTTGTTGAATATTGATTTAAAAAAAATGAGAGCAGCTTTTAAATTTAATATTCAAAATGAAACATAAAATATTTTAACGTGTTGAAATATAGTTCCTTGTTTTTTTAAATTTTTAATTCATAAATTTATGCTATAATTTTAGTTAAGCGTTGCACGAAACTGTAATTCGCCAAATATTTGCTTTCCGCTAATCGACAAATAGTTACCATTCATCGACACTTAAATTAGACTTGTCGAATTACTTCATAAAAAATAATACAATCTTTAGATCTTTGATGATTATTTTAAAACACTACTTATGAGAAAAAGTCTGAATATTTTGCTGGTTGAAGATGATATGATAGAAATTATGAAATTTAACAGAACAATTTCAAAATTGGCCTATCCACATAACATAGTTGAAGCAAAAAATGGGGAAGAAGCATTGGATATTTTATATAAAAATGAATCGTTGCCCGATATTATTTTGCTCGATTTAAATATGCCAAAAATAAATGGCCTTGAGTTTTTAAGCATCATCAGAAAAAATGATCATTTCAAATATATTCCAACCGTTATTTTAACTTCTTCAAATGACCATAAAGATGTTACAGAATGCCACCAACTTGGCATTGCGGGTTATTTGGTTAAACCTTTAAAATTCAGTGATTATGCTGAATCAATAAAAACAGTGCTGGATTATTGGTGTTTTAATGAGTTTGTGCAAGCTTAAGATTAAATATGATGCATCAAAAAGAACAATTACTTCAAAAATTAAAACATCAAAATGAGCAGTTAAATGATTACGCGCATTTGGTTTCGCACGACTTAAAATCATCTTTAAGAAGTCTTTCGGCCTTGTTAACTTGGGTGAAAGAGGATTGTGTAGAAAAAATTGGAGAAGAAAGTGTTGGCAATTTAAACTTGATGGAGGCGAAAATTGAAAAGATGGATAAATTCTTGGAAGATATTATAAACTACTCCGAGATTGGCGCAAAAAATTTAAAAACAAATACCATAGACCTGAACAAAAAGGTGATTAACATAATAGAAAGCCTTGAGGTTCCCAAAAACATTAATATTGTCATAATTAATAATTTGCCCATTTTAAAAGCGGATGCAAGAAGGTTGCGACAAGTTTTTGAGAATTTAATAAGCAATGCCGTTAATTTCAACGACAAAGAAAATGGCTTGGTTGAAATTGGGGTTGAAGAAAAGGAAGATTTTTACACTTTTTCAATTAAAGACAACGGACAGGGAATTGCCAAGGAATACCACGAAAAAATATTTAACACTTTTACCACACTTGGCTATCATGAGAAATCTACCGGAATGGGACTTTCCATTGTTAAAAGGGTTTTAGAGCTTTATGGCGGAGACATTTGGCTGGAAAGCGAAGTTTTAAAAGGCACCACATTTTATTTCACCTTTCCAAAAAAATAAATGGATTGAAGCAATGGCTTTGGACCTGTTATTAAGTTTAAAAATGGTATATTTGTGCTGAAAATGGCTGTCAAATTCCATATCATTTTGAAAGGAAATTTAAAACCCTCAAATAACATTTGCGCATTTTCAATATGATTTTTAACCAATTGAAAATCATTTAAATAATTTCCATGAAGTGTATTATAATTGATGATGAAGAAATAGCAAGAGTTATTATTGAAAAGCTAATTTCTAACAATAAAAACCTGAATTTGGTTGCCAGTTTCACCAATGCAATTGAGGCGCTTAAATATTTAAACCAAAGCAGTGTTGACCTTATCTTTTTGGATATTCATATGCCAAATTTTACCGGTTTTGATTTACTGCAAACCTTAAAAGATGCTCCGAAGGTAATTTTAATTACCTCTAATGCAAATTTTGCTTTGGAGGCTTTTGAATACAATTCTGTGGTTGATTATTTGGAGAAACCAATAGTCCAAGCGCGATTTGATAAAGCCGTTGACAAAGCAAAGTTGTTTTCTAACGGAAATAATGTGATTTCCAAATTGCCTGCGGCAGTGGCTGTAAATGATTCCAAAACCGAATTGTACGTTAACATTTACAAACGTCTGGTGAAAATTAGTTACGACAGCATCAATTTAATTGAAGCTAAAGGCGATTATATTCTGATTAAAACCGACAAGGAAAATTATACGGTGCATTCAACCCTAAAAAAAGTGGAAGAAAAATTGCCCGAAGCACTGTTTTTAAAAGTACACAGGTCTTTTATCATCAACATAAAAAAAATTATTGATATTGAAGACAGCAGCGTGCTTATTGGAAAAAATGTAGTTCCAGTAAGCAGATCCAGCAAACCGGAATTGATGAAACGCCTCAATTTACTGTAAATTAAAAAACCCCTATTTATTCACAAAATAAATTTATAAAAATGAAAAAATCCCTGCTTGTTCTCCTGTTATTTTTGAGTTTTCAGTTCTCAAATGCCAGCATTGTGATACTTAACGGCTTAACACACGTGCATCAATCGGCTTCCGGACAATTAATTACCGGGGTTATCAGTTTAAAAAATACCGACGCGACCGAGCAACGCGTTATTATTTATTTCAATGATTTGTTTCAGGAATGCGGTGGTGAAACTGTTTTAACAGCCAACAACAGTCATAAAAATTCCCTTAAAAACTGGTTGACAACCAATGTTAACGAACACGTTTTTACTGCAAACGAACAATATGAACTTATTTATACCATCAATGTTCCCAATGATATTGAGATAGACGGTTCTTATTGGGGTGTTTTAATGGTGGAAATTGAAAAACCAATTAAAGAAGATGAATTGGAGTTTGGCGTAAAACTGGAATCTAAAGTGCGTTACGGAATTCAAATTATTGCTGATATTAATGAAAGAACGCCTTCTGAACTCGAATTTTACGACATCAAAATTGAAGAACCCGACGGAAATAAACTCATTAATGTGGATTTAAAAAATTTAGGGGCCTTTTATGTGGAGCCGACCTTAGTGCTTGAAGTGTTTGATGCCAATGGCCTTCAAGCAAAAAAAGTGGAGGTTAAATTTAAAAAAGTGTATCCAAATTCTTGTAAGTCATTTTCTTTGGATATTTCGGGTTTGTCAAAAGGAGCTTATACGGCCGTTTTGGTTGCCGATTATGGCAAAAACATTTATTCCATCGATTTAGAATTTGAAAATAAATAGCAGTAAAAAATAAAATAACCATAAAAACTACTGTTCATTTTCAGTTTTAGTTTGAGAAATTTTTCAAAAATAGCACCATTATCTTATCTTTTTCTTTTTATACTGATGCTTCTGTCAATATCAAAAGTTGAAGCACAAAATAGTGCTGTTGAAATTTCTGCAAAAAATATTCCCGAAAATTTAGTTCCTGGAAAAAATTACACCATCGCTTTTGAAATTTCAAACGCAACAGAAAATCTGCTTAATTTAAGCAGTGAATTTGTGGTTTCCGACCAATTTTATCTGACTGCAAATCTTAAAAAGTTTGAGGTTGCTGCAAACGACAAAAAAATTGTGCTGTTTACATTTAGTGTTAACAACCATTGCGCTGCCGGCGATTATAAAGCGTTGCTGAAAATTACAAACAGCAATAATAACGTGCCAATCGCTTCCCAGGAAATAGCGCTTAAAGTGTCGAAATTATACAATTTGACTGTTGAGGTTCTAAATGCGCCGGAATATTTGCGTCTGGAAAAAGAATATTATTGCGAATATTTGGTGACCAATAATGGAAACAGCGAAGAAAAAATCACTTTTGAATCGAGCAACGCGCTTAAAATTGTGCCTGCAAATGCGGTATTGAAACCAGATTCTTCCATGGTTGTCTCCGTTTATCAATTGGTTCCAGGAAACGTAAGTACCAAAACAATGGTTTTGAACAATTTGAAAGCTTATATGGTTTCAAACGACTTGCTGTTTTCGAATCGCGTGGCAGTGACACTTTATCCAAACAACACCAAAAAACCCGATTTGTACCATCGGTTTCCGATTACCGTTTCCACTATTTTTAATTCGCTAACGGGTTTGGACACCCTAAATGTGTTTAAATTCAAGGTGAGCGGGCAAGGTTTTTTGGACAAGGGCAATGAACATTATTTAAATTTCGAATATTCCGGCCCCAGCCAAAGTGATATTGTGCGTTTTGGCGATTATGAACGGTACAGCGTGCTTTACAAAAACAAAAAATTGGAAGCCGTTGCGGGCCACGTAAATTTTTCACTTTCCAATATTACCGAAACATCGCGCTACGGAACCGGCGGTATTTTAAGCTACGATTTTGGAAAAACTACCGCTACACTTTTCTACGTAAAACCGCGGTTCACCAAACAAATATCCGATTCTTACGGCGGTAAAATTTCTCAGGATTTATCGGATAAAGCCTATGTGGAAGCGGGTTTTATCAACAGAACCCTTTTTGAAAACAACGAGGAATTTAATTCCAAAATTTTTAACCTCGCGTCTTTTTATACGTATGACAAAGTTAAAATTAACGGAGAAATTGCTTACGAAACCAATTATAAAACGAGTGGATTTGCTTTTTCACTGGCATCTTATTTAAATTTAAAAAAAGTATATCTAATCAATTCTGTTCAATATTCCGACAAAGATTATAAAGGCTATTTGCGAAGCAGCAAACAATTTTTGTCGTTGGCAAATTATAGGCTAAATAAAAAAATTGATTTGCAAATTGGCGCGGATTATCGCGCCATCAATCCGGTAAAAGATACCATTAATTACACGGCTTCGCCCATAACCACCAAATATCAGGCGTATTTTAATTACAACATCAACAGAAATAACAAGATTAGGATTGGCGGTTATTACCGGAATAAGGAAGACCAGTTAAGTTTGCAGTCTTACAATTTTGAAGAAAAATTAGCGACGCTTTCATTTTATAGCCGAATGCCTTACAAATACGATTTAATTTGGCAAAATAGGGTAGGGAAAACCATTAATTTTTTGGCGAACAGCACAGAACCGCAAAGCACGCTTTTCAGTTCCTTAAGTATTTCGGTAAATATTTTTAAAGATTTAATTGTGGGTATCAATGGCGATTACCAGCAAAGTAATAAGCAATCTGTTGATAATGTTGTTCTTAAAACATTTTATTATGGCGGAAATTTGCAGTACAATCTAAAATCGTACTTAAATGTGAGTGCATTTTACAAAAAAAACTATGATTTTGATGAGTTGGATGAATCTCAAAATTATTTGCAGGCGCAGGTAAATTACAACTACCAAAGAAAACATTTGTTAAGTGTGGCCGTTTCACAAACAAGTTTGCCGGTTTTTCCCATCAAAAAGGAACTTTTAATTACGGCATCTTATAGTTTTGTGATGAATGTGCCGGTATCAAAAAACAAAACCGTGGGTTCTTTAATTGGCAAAGTGACTTCCGCAGAAAAAGTAAATTTGGAAGGTATTTTGGTTTTATTGGATGACCATATTGCCATTACCAATGAAAAAGGCATATTTCACTTTTATAATTTAAAACCCAAAACCTACCGTTTGTACGTTAAACAATCGAGTTTGCCAAAAAATAAAATTATTGTGATGCAACAGCCTATTGATATTGACATTTTGCCTAATAAAGAAACGGAAGTGTTTCTTGAAATGGGAAATACAGGTGCTTTATTCGGACAAGTGATTTTTGAAGAAACAACAGTGATGCAATCCTCAAAATTCATTAAAAAATTGCCTAACTTAATCGTCAAAATATCAAAGGATGATAAATATTATTATACAAAATCCAACAATGAAGGTGAATTTTGGTTTAAGGAGCTTTCGCCTGGAGATTGGACCGTTGAATTAATCGTTAAAAATTTACTGAACGATTTCACTTTTAGTGAAACACAAAAATCCATTTCCATTGAATCCAATGAAGAAAGCAAAGCTATTTTTAAAGCCAGCAATAAAAACAGAGAAATAAAAAAGAGTGATAAAATATTTAAGTTATGAAGCAATTAATTTTCATCATATGTGGATTGTGCGCAATTTCAAACTACGCACAGAACGACATAGGCAGTATTAGCGCTACATTTGATTTGTCACAAGTGGCTATGTTGGATTTGGAGCCCAATAATTCAACGGTAACATTAAATTTAGCGGCTAATGAAGCCGGAGAAAAGGTAACAATGGTAACGGCAAACAATAAAAAATGGATTAATTTTTCATCGGCTGTTACAAGTGCGGCGGCTCCCAGAAGTATTTCCATTGTAATTGCGGACGGTCAAGTGCCGTCGGGAATTTATTTAAAATTGAGCACCTCAAATAAAATGGGTATTGGTCAAGGTGTTTTAGGAACGCCTTCAGGAATTTTGACTTTAACAAGCACATCCCAAAACATCGTAACAGGAATTAGGGGCGCATTTACCGGGGATGGCATTGGTAACGGTTATGAGCTTACCTATTATTTAGAAATTTACGATTACAAATTATTGGATTTTAACCAGTCTGCAACATTGTCCATCACATTAACTTTATCCGATTTATAATGAAAAATTTAATTTTTATTGCTTTTTTGTTTATTTCCAATGGTATTTATAGTCAAAAAGATAAGTTAACAGTATCTGGTGATTGGTCTAAAATTATTACTGCATCTGACATAAGTGATGCAGGCAATGATTACCAAAGCTCTTTTGTTAGTTTAGCCAACCAAAGTTTAATCACAATTAGTCCTGGAGGAAATAGCAACAATTACGTAAATATAAATGTTCGTGTCCATAAAGAGGATAATGCTTGGCACAATAATTTGAATCTTAAAATCAGACGCACCTCAAACGGCACTAATGGCAATGCGATTATAAGTGGTGGCTTATCATTTCAAACAATTACCGGTGTTGCCACAACTTTGTTTTCCTGTACGGGTAATCATACACTTGTGCCCTTACAATATGAAATTTTGGGTGTTAGTGTTTTATTGCCGGTTCAAACTTATTCAACGACGGTTGTATTTACAATAACGAATTTTTAATTGTGGATAGAAGATTAAAGACACTATAACCTAAAAACAAACAAAATCAATGCCCATAAAAATACTTTTTATTGAAGAAAATGAAGCTAAGCAAGAAGTCATTAAATTGTGCCTTCAACAAAATTTAGGCATTCAATATGACATCATCGCCGATTTTAAGGAAATAGACGCTACTTTAAATGCAAAAGCTTACACGCATTTGGTTGCGCAAGCTGTTGTTAAAAATGAATCTGTCTTGGCTTTTGCTGACGCGACTAAGCTGCCTTTGTTAATTATAAACGACGCCGAATTAGATTTGTCGGAAATTTCTTATGAAATTGTAAAATCACCATTAAATTATGCTGAATTGTTTGATTTTTTAGTGAAAAGCACGCCCATTTCTTATGCAACGATGGAAGAATATGCGATGGATGATGAAGAATTTTTTGTGAAATTGAAAGGGTTGATGGTGGATGAATTCAAAAATAATTTGGAAGAAATCCCGGCATTGATTGCAAACAATAATTTATCGGAATTAAAAAGCCGTGCGCACCAAATGAGCAGCAAATTTGCGATGTTGGATTTGCCGCTGTCTGCTCTCTTGTGCAAAGAAATAGACGTAAATATTTTAAATGATGCTGAACAGCAACTTAAAAATATGCAAATTTTGTTGGTTGATGTAGAAATTGCTTTGGCGCAGCTTCAATAAATTTGTCATTCTTTTATTGCTAAATTTTATTGAGGCATATTTTAGCAAAACCCACATTCTTTTAAAATAAATGGCGTTTTTTAAAAAATCTCTCCTTATTATATAGGACAATCCATCATAAGCCGATAGAAAAATTTTTTGAATAGTTTTTTGCACCATTTTTTCTTCAAAATAAAGAATTCTTGAAATTGGTCTTATTTTTTTCAAACGCCTCCTAATTCTTCAAAATAAAACGCGTAGCTTTAAGTGAAATAAGGCGGATTTATGGTTTTTTTTGCTATTTTTCAAAACCTGAAAAATGATATAAAAAACATAAATAGCAAATAAATTATAATGAATGGTAAATAATTTACAACAAATGGTAAAATAGATCATTTTTTGTATTGCGCAATGCTTTTTTATTTGTATCTTTAGAAGAGTTAATTGAAAACAATTTCAAATCTTCAAAAAAGGGAATGTCTAGAAACCAAAAAAATGACCACAATCTACAAAAATATAGCCCTGTTCTTATTTTTATTAGTGTTTGGAAATTTGAGCGCTCAAGATAATCATGAAGGCCATAAAATAGACTTAAAAATACCGGAAGTTGCCTTAATCAACGTTTATTCAAATTCAGCCATTTCTTTGGGAAACACCACCGTTATTGAAGCAGGAAAATCCATAAATATAGAAGACACCAACAACAGCGTTTGGATTAACTACTCTTCAATTGTTGGCTCACAAACACAACCAAGCAGAGACATCACTATTCGCATTTCTGAAGGCAGCGTTCCTGCTGGCGTAAAACTTTATGTTAAAGTGGCAGAAGATATGGGCGCGGGTGCAGGAGCAACGGGAAAACCAATGAGCAACACCCAAGAGCTTACCGAAAATCCGCTTACCATTATCACCGATATAGGAAGCGCTTATACCGGTGCAGGCGCCAATAAAGGCAACAATGTGCAGTATACCCTAAAATTGAGCGATGAACCAAATGCTTATACCAATTTGGATTTTGACCAAAGCAATACCTTGGTGATCAATTATACGCTGACAGATAATTAATTATATTTCCCAAACAAGAAAAAGACACTATTCATAAAGATATTTTTTAGGATGGTGTTTTTTTGTTGTTAAACGTTTATATGTTTAATAGTTGAGTTGTTGCCCTTCGACTCCGCTCAGGGTGACAAATCGTTGAATTGTTGTACTCTTTCTTTATAAAAGCTAATTTGGCCAATAATCCAGCTGTTTTTCAGCAAATTTCCAACTCACATTTCATAGAGTTCAATAGCTTTAAAGTGTATTCATCTAAAGAAACCTACCATTCACCGACACTTAAGGTTTACCCGCCTATTTTTTGAAATACAAGCTTTAATGCCGACCTATATTTGTACCATCAAAAAGAAATAACAACAACAAAAAAAATAACAATCAATTTTTAAAAAACAAACCTCATGAAACTAACAAAATTATTTTTAGCCGCTGTCATCGTTTTAACTGCCAACGCCTCTTTTGCACAAGACACCAATGAAGCTTCACATACTGTAACCATCAATATTGAGGAAGTTGCTTTATTGGATCTTGAAGCTACAGCCGGAACTGCCATTATTTTAAAAGGTACTGCACCAACAGAAGCAGGTGAGGCCGTAACTTTTGGAGATGATGCAACTAATGCCACTATTTGGATTAATTATTCTTCAATAGTTGGTTCCACTACTGAACCTGCAAGAAATGTGTCTGTTCAAATTACTGACGGAGCTGTTCCTGCTGGATTAAAATTAACAGCGCTAGCTTCTGCAGATGCTGGGAATGGTGCTGGCACAATGGGAGAAGCTAGTGCAGTTCTCACTTTAACAGTTGATTCACAAGATATTATTACAGGTGTTGGAAGTGCTTACACTGGAGACGGAGCAACCAACGGACACAAATTAACTTACCAACTTGGTTACGCTACTGATGCAGCAACTGATTATGGTAGCTTAGATTTTGACAATTCAGATGTCCTTACCATCACTTACACACTTTCAGATAGTTTATAATCAGCGATATTAAAGTATTAAAAACCTCCTTTGAAAAAAGGAGGTTTTTTTATGTGTTTAAGTTTTCAATAAATAGCGACAAATACTTACCTCTTTTTTTATTTTTTAGGGACTATATCTTTTCCAATAAATACATCGTTTCATTTAGAATTTCGTCTTTGCTTAACGTTGTTTGGTGCTTGTATTTTTTGGAAAGGCTAAAAAAATCTTGTTGGTCTGTCAATTTGTAGTTTTCTATGTTTTGATAGAATTCATTGGCTATTAACTGATAATCGAATGCTTGGTCTTTTGTTAATTTTTTGGCTAAAAACGCCAGCATTTTTTTAAACGCGATTGTTTTTGAAACGGCATTTTGAAATGAAACGCTGCCAATTAAATCGCCTTTATTTTGAAGTGAATTGAACAGGTTAAACAAACTTATCGTTTCCTTTTTTCCCAAGAAAAACAAAACGCCTTCTATCAATATAAAACAACGTTTGTTCTTTTTAATGGCAGTTATTTTTGAGATGAGTTTGGTTTGGTAATCTTCGTTAAAATCGACCCCAATAAAATGAATTTCTCTTTTCGGAAGTAGACTTTTATTTTGCCATTCTTCAATTTTTTGTTTTTTGTGTTTAACTATTTCAGGCTTGTCTATTTCAATATGAATTAATTTTTCATTCAAAAGAAATGGATACATACTAAAACCGGCGCCAAAGTTTATGAGCACTTCAATATTGTTTTGATTAATCGATTTTTTTATCTGATCCAAAAAATACCGATTTCTTAAGCAATGGCAGTAAGGTTCTTCTGTTGAAACGCTTTTTAGGTAATCTTTAATCCATAAATCTGTTTGCTCGTTATGCCACAATTTAGCATAACAATCCCCGCTTAAATTTTCATCAATAGATCGGAAAGTTGCCGTCAAAAATGCCGTTTCGTGTATTTTTATTGTTTCACCCATAATAAATGCAATATAGCATAAAAAACAAACGCCTTTAAAAAAGTGGTTTGTTTACAAAAAAAATGTTTTTAATCCATTATAAACTTCAAGCCAACAGTAACAATAAAGGTTTTTAAATCCGTATTTCTTTCATATTGGTTAAATTTTAGTCAACATTCATTTGTCTGAATTCTGACGCAAAACTATTTTCAATAAAAAAGTGTAACGAAGCTATTAAATTTAATAGTTAGTTACACTCATATAGCGGGGTTAAGGAAATTATTTTTTAGCTGAAGCTGAAACTGTTGCTCCAGCTTCTGCAACTGCGTGGTCGTTTTCAACCGAGCTTCCGCTTACGCCAATTGCACCAATAATTTCACCGGCAGCGTTTTTAATTGGAACTCCGCCAGGAAAAGTAATTAAACCGCCATTTGAATGTTCAATATTGTATAACGGACCTCCTGGCTGCGAAAGACTGCCAATAATACCTGTATTCATATCAAAATATCGAGCGGTTTTTGCTTTTTTTAATGAAATATCTTCTGAACCTAACCAAGCGCCGTCCATACGCACAAATGCAACAAGATTTGCACCGGCATCAACTATTGAAATGTTCATTTTTGTGTTTAGGGAAATTGCTTTTTCTTTTGCGACCGCAATTATTTTTTCTGCTTGTTCCAGAGAAATGCCATTTTGGCTAAATCCGGCATAAGAACATATTGTAAATAGCGCTAATAAGATTGATTTTTTCATTTTTTTTGTTTAATGATTAATAATTATAGAAGCAAATATACTTTGTGCTTAAAATAATTGCTAACGGTTAAAGTTCAAAAACTTATGAAAAAAGTTCATTTATAATAAATGGGCATTCTTTGGATTAATTCCAAACTCTTTTTTGAAGGCGCTGCTGAAATTTGAAAGATTGTTATAGCCAAAATCTTCATATATTTCAGAAGGTTTAAGAATGCCTTCCCTTAAAATTGCTTTTGCCTTGTGAAGCCTTCTGTTTTGTAGCCATTTACCTGGATTTTCGTGATATTCATTTATAAAATGACGCTTAAAAGTGGACAAGCTCATATTGCATAAAAAAGCGATTTCTTCCAATTTTAAATTGGTGAAAATATTGGTTTCAATAATTTTTCTAAAAGATGAGTGGCTGTTTAATGACGTTAATGAATGTAGATATGGAATAAATTCACTTTCGTATTTATGCGATAAATAAAGCATTATTTCTTCAAATTTTATAGACAGTAAATTATATGCAAATTTTGATTCTAAAATTTGTATTGATGAAAGTGAATTTACAAATGAAGTTGTGTACGCATCATTTTCAATAACAAAAAAAGGAACTTCTTTAACTGAATTTTTATCAGGATATGTGAAAGAATTTGCGTGCTTTTGTAAAAAATCTTCTACATTTTTTTGAGAGAAAAAAAACAGTTTACAGAAATAAACCAAATCTTTATTAATAAGTTCGGTCATTAAAATATTGCCGCTTTTTATAATAACAGCTTGTTTTTCGTTAACGGTAACTGAATTATTGGCAAAATGAACTTGTTTTTCGCCAATTTGTAAAAAACTGAACATGTGCAAGTTTAATTTCACTTTGCTTTTTACCACGTCGTCCGTCATTCTAAAATCATAGACAAATAAATTTGTTTGATTTTGCGCGTCTTTTTTAAATATTTCCGGAATATTTTGAATCATCTATTTTTGAAGCTATTGGAAAAAACAAAAATAGCAAACTATAATTTATGTTTAAAAATTTTAAATGATAGTTTGCTATTTTGATTGCGCGGCAATTAAATTTTAATCCATTATAAACTTCAGTCCGGCAGTAATAATACTGGCTTTTAATCCAGTATTTCTTTCAT
This sequence comes from Bacteroidetes bacterium HGW-Bacteroidetes-3, assembly GCA_002842505.1. Classification (GTDB taxonomy): domain Bacteria; phylum Bacteroidota; class Bacteroidia; order Flavobacteriales; family Flavobacteriaceae; genus Lutibacter. The sequence continues at coordinate 15,115 of PHDE01000005.1, forward strand.
ATTGGTTAAATTTTAGGTCAACACTTTTAAGCCCGAATTTATTAATGTGAGCCTTGGCGAATATATCGGTATACGTTATTCCGAATCCATATTGGTTTGCGTTGTATTTTGATAAATCATAATCTGATGTGTAATATTTTTCCGTGGAAACATGCTGCTCATAAGGCGCAAAATAATCGGCGGCTGTTTGGTCGTAATATCGATAGGACGGATACAACGTAAACTTATCCGTTATTTTAATGGGCAATTCAACGCTTGCGGTATGAGAATTAACTCCCCAATCGTCTGAATAATAGCGATAGTAAGTCCTTAAGGCAAAAATTTCATTGATGTAATAATTCAGTCGCCCGCCAACTGCCAATTTGGTTCGGTTGTCCGGTAATTGTTCAATAGCATCTGCCAATTGGAAATTTTCAATAAATGAATCGGCCACATCGCCAAAATAAACGCGCTGAAAAGGCATCGACAACAATCCCTGTTGATTTACAAAATCAAACATTAAAGCACCCTGTAATCGTTTAGAAAGAATTTGGGAAAATGAAAATCCCGCAGAATAGGAATTTCTGTTTTTACTGCTGAATTCCGTAAATATCGGATTGTAATTGGTATTCCCCGTGATAGTTCCATATTGACTAAGGTTGGATTTTCTTAATTCAATAGGATATATGGGTTTCCAAGTGTCTAAATACACGTTTGCATTTACGCTGAGTTCCGTATTTTTTTCATTGAAAAGTTTGGTATAGCCGCCACCCAATCCCAAAGAGAAGTAATCGTATTCATTTGCCACTGAAAGTTTGCCATGCCAAATATCATTTCGGTCATCAGAACTATGGGTATAAGTTCCAGTTAAATTTGTCCAAAGATCTCCGGAGGAAGCACCAGAGGAAGCTTGAAACGGACTTGCCGGCTTGTTTCCGTCGAAAGGATCAATATTGCTTGAAGACGCTGAGGTATATGCTGAAATCCCAACATCAACGGTCAACACATCGTCAGCATTTAAAGGAATGGAAACGATAAATGTAGCAGTAATATCATCCAGTTTTTCGGAACCTATGCCACCGCTTACGGCCGCATTGTCTCCATCTTGCGTATAATAACTGGTTAAAAATTCGACTTCAGCAGTTTCTAAAACACGTTTTTTATAAGTGTTTACAGAATCTATTGCTTTTTCCTGGGCAAATCCAATAAATGCCATAGAAATTGTAAGTAGGGTTAGGTATGTTTTTTTCATCATTTATAAATTAATTGCATCCGCAGCCACCGCCTGTTTTTCCGCCATTGGCGCCAGAAGCAGCTTCACGATAGGATTGAAAAGTGGTTTCAAGACGATGCACACTTTTTTCTGAAAGCGCCATGTCAGGATCATTAATAGTCACTTTTTCGTATTCTTTAACGGCTACGCACGAACTAAAGAAACTTACGGTGAGACTGCACAAAATCATTTTTTTTATCATTGTTTTTCAATTTTTATATTTTCTGAAGTATAGATATTGCCATTTTCGTCAATAATAATGCACTCAACTTTTGGCAATTGATTAATTCTGTTGATGCCCGTTTCTATTCCCATCACAAATACAGATGTTGCCAAGGCATCAGCCAGTTCAGCTTTTGGCGCAAAAACCGTGGCGCTTATGATTCCTGTTGCCGGATAGCCCGTTTTTGGGTTGATAATGTGCGTATAACGGATTCCGTTAAAGGATACAAATTTTTCATAATTGCCTGAAGTTACCACGGCGCCTTCATTAAGGGGAAATAAAGCGAAAACCTTATTTTTATTCAAGGGATTTGTAATTGCGATTGTCCATTCATTGCCGTTAGGTTGCTTTCCCCAAGTGTTCATGTCTCCCGAAGCATTTATAATACCGGCAATAACGCCTTTTTCCATTAATAAAGCTTTTGCTTTGTCGGCAGCATAGCCTTTTCCAATGGCGCCAAAACCAATTTTCATTCCCGGTAATTTTAAAAACACGGTCAAATTTTCTTTGTCGAGTACTATGTTTCCAAAACCAACTTTTGCCACGGAAGTTTTAATTGTTTCTTCGGAAGGCATTTCAGTCATACTGCCGTCAAATTTCCAAATTTTATCCATTGAGGCATAGCTTATGTCAAAAGCGCCATCGGTAAGCTTAGAAATACCCATGGAACGTTCAATGAGATTAAATAATTCTGCATCAACTTTGATGGGTTTAATACCTGAATTTCTGTTGATTTCTGAAGTTTGGGAATTGGCATCCCAAGAGGAAATGAGTTTTTCAATGCGTGTAATTTCTGCAACAGCCAAGTCAATAGCTTGATTGCCTTTAACGGAATCATTTGCAACAACGGTAATATCAAACCTGCTTCCCATTAATTTGAGAATTCGCGTGTAAGCTTGTTGTGAATACAGATTTACCGATAATAAAAATACAGTTGAAAAAAGGATAAAATGTTTCAAACTATGGTTATTTAAATGTATTGAGAAGTTTTATGTATTCAGCCGGCGTTGTTTTTTTATAACCTGTTTCGCCCATTATTTTTCCAGTTTTGTCTAAAACGACCACATGGGGAAAAAAACCATTTTTATTATATAACGAGGCAAGCTTATTGTTTTGTTCTTGTTGTATTGGTGCTAAAGCATTTTTACTTTTTCTTGGAAAATCGGCTTTTAACATCACAAAATGTTTATTGGCATAAGATTTAAATTCCTCTGTGCTCCAAATTTCTTTGTCTAATTTTATACAGGGCGCGCACCAATCAGTTCCCTGAAAAACAAGGACAATTGGCATATTTTCTTTTGCGGCGATTGTTTTTGCCTGTTCAAAATCTGTTTGCCATTCTTGGGCATTTACAAATAGCATGGAACAAACGAAGAGGAAACTTAAGATAGTCTTTTTAGTCATTTTTTTAATTTTATTTGTGGCTGTTTCGTCGTATAAAACAACTTTTTATTACATTTCGTATATCTCTTAACTAAGATTTAACGTATTCAAAAAAAAGTAACAGTATTTGAAGAAATCTTTTGCATTTAAGCCTGAAATTTATGCGAAAATTTTATTTGACCCGTTAATTAATTTTCTAAATAAAATACAAATCAGTTCAATCCAGTAATTAAACAAGTGACCTGTAATTTACCCTACCTTAATTTTACGTTTATTTTTGTTAAATTTTGTAAAGTTTTAAAATTTATTTAATAAATCTCAAAAACTTTTCCTTCCATCGCCAAAAAAGTATTTTCAAAAATTTCCTGAGCCTCTGTTTTAAAGTCCTCAATATTTTTATAACGACCGCTGTAATGCCCAATAATTAATTGTTTTACCTGTGCCTGTTGGGCAATACTTGCCGCTTGCGCAGCGGTTGCATGTTTGGTTGTGGTGGCCAACGCTTCCTTGTCTTTTAAAAAAGTGGCTTCATGGTATAAGCAGGATGCATTTTTTATGGTAGGCACTATTTCAGGAAAATAGGAAGTGTCGCTGCAAAAAGCGTAACTCAAAGGTGCATCCGGATTTAAAGTCAGGATTTTATTTTTTAGGACAGTGCCATTTTGCAAGGTATAATCCCTGCCGTTTTTTAAGTTTTGGTAATCGCAAATTTTTATTTCGTTGAATTGCTGAATGGCGTTTACATTTAATTTTCTTTCCCCTAATTTCTCTTTAAACAAAAATCCGTTGGTATAAACCCTGTGATCCAAAGGAATGGTGTGTACTTCAACGTTGGAGTCTTCAAAAATAAGTTCGCTTTCATTTGAGGTGAGTTCATGAAAAAGTAAAGGATATTGGGTCCAGGAATTGGAAAGTTTAAGTTGCAAAGTGATAATTTCTTTCAAGCCTTTTGGCCCGTAAATATGCAAATCGGCTTCCCTGTTTAACAATCGGAAAGTTGAAATTAAACCTACCAATCCAAAAAAGTGATCGCCATGTAAGTGGGAAATAAAGATGTGTTTAATTTTGGAAAATTTAATGCTGTATTTTCGCAATTGTACTTGCGTTCCTTCACCGCAATCGATTAAAAACTGATGATTTTTGATTTCTAAAAATTGTGCGGTCGGATGTGCATTTACGCGTGGTGTTGCTGAATGGCATCCTAAAATAGTGAGTTTTAAACTCATTTAATAATCAGTCTTTTAGAAACTATCTCAACATCAGTTTGTAAAGAATAAATGTACATGCCTTTTGATAAACTATTTCGGTTAAATGCAATGGCATTATAGCCAACAGTTGCATTAATTTGTTCTTCATAAACCGTAGTTCCCAACAAATTTTTTACTGTAAATGCTACAGTTTGCGACTTGGAAGATCTAAAATTGATACTTGTATCTGAAATGAAAGGGTTCGGATAAGCTGAAACTGACAAAAGTGTAGCTTGTGGAATATTGTTATTTAAATCCCCATTATTTTTCTCGGATTGTTGCGCAAAAGAAAAAGAGAAAAACATCAAAAAAGTAATAAAAAGTAGTTTTTTCATCAATAAGCCAATTGGGTTTAAAATCCTAAATCTCGTTCAATGGCATCCATTTCAAGGATGTCTAATGCTTCATCAAATGTTGGAACAACATTTAATTCGTCCGGTAAATCATCAATTGATATACCCTCACAAACCAGTACAAAACTTGTACCATTTTTTCTGTGTTGCACACTTAACTTCAAAAATAATAAAATTTCTTTAATTTCAATGTTAATTTTGTCAGAAAAATCAATAATTATATGTTCATTCACAAATTCCTTATGGCGATCCTTAAATTCAGCAAAGAACTCAACCACTGAATTTTGCATAGGTTTTATGCGTGTGTACGTTTCCGTTTTAGTGACAACCATAACTAATTTTGTTAAACTTGTTGCGCCAATAAATAAATAACTGCCATACGAATAGCGACTCCGTTTTCTACCTGGTTTAAGATAATGGATTGGTTTGGGGAGTCAGCAACATCGCTTGTCAATTCAACGCCTCTGTTAATTGGGCCGGGATGCATGATTACAATTTTCTTATCCAAAGAATCGAGCAGTTGTTTATTAATGCCGAAAAGTTGCGAATATTCACGGGTTGAAGGAAAATAGTTGATTTCCATACGTTCGTTTTGGACGCGAAGCACATTGGCAACATCACACCATTCCAACGCTTTTTTAATATTGTACTCAACGCTTACGCCCAAACTTTCAATGTATTTGGGAATCAGGGTTTTTGGTCCGCAAACTTTTACTTCGGCACCTTGTAATTTTAAGGCATAAATATTTGAAAGCGCCACGCGCGAATGTAAAACATCTCCTACAATCACAATCTTTTTTCCTTCAACGCTTCCTAATTTTTCGCGAATCGAAAAAGAGTCCAATAATGCCTGTGTTGGGTGTTCGTGCGTTCCGTCGCCGGCATTCACTATTTGCGCGTTTACGTGCTGCGATAAAAAATCACACGCGCCAACATCGGGATGCCTCATTACAATAATATCAACTTTCATGGATAAAATATTGTTGGCGGTATCTATAAGGGTTTCCCCTTTTTTAACTGAAGACTGGCTTGCCGAAAAATTAACCACATCTGCCGACAGCCTTTTTTCTGCCAGTTCAAATGAAAGTCTTGTGCGGGTGCTGTTTTCAAAAAATAAATTGGCAATGGTGATATCTCGAAGCGATGGCACTTTTTTAATGGGCCTGTTAATCACTTCTTTAAAATGGTCGGCTGTTTTAAAAATTAAATCAATATCAGCCTTATTAATATGTTTTATTCCTAAAAGGTGCTTTACGCTTAACTGACTCATGTTTAATTAATTGTTTATAATATATACGGCGTCTTTGCCATCTTTTTCTTCCCAATGAACGGATACTTTTTCTTCATTAAAAACATCTACCTGACTTCCGCTGTAATCTGGCTGAATAGGCAAATGCCGGCTGAACCTTCTGTCAATTAACACCAAAAGTTCTATTTCTGAAGGTCTTCCAAACGATTGAATGGCAGTTAATGCGGCGCGAATACTTCTTCCCGAAAAAAGCACGTCGTCTATAAAAACTACTTTTTTATTTTCAACAATAAAATTAATATTGGTTTTATTTGCCTGTAAAGGAGTTTCTCTCCGCCTAAAATCATCACGATAAAAAGTGATGTCCAGCAATCCTAATTTTACATTTGGGATGTGGTAATCATTTTCTAAAATAGAGACCAAACGTTCTGCCAAATAAGTGCCTCTTGGCTGAATTCCAATGAGTGCCGTATTCTCGAAATTAGTGTGATTTTCAATTAGTTGACAGGCTAATCTGTGTAAAATGATATGAATTTCTTTTGAGCTAAGCAGTATTTTTTTACCCATAACAGTACCAAACATTGTTTGGAATACAAATATAAAGCATTTTGTTAATTAATTTGTTAAAAACATTTATAAGTTATTTTTAATATCTTACTTTGTTCCCGTAATTTTAATGTAGCACTAAATAGGTCAATTTTATGATGGATTTTACTCCAAAAGAAAATAACATATCGCTTTCAAAATTTGAATCAATGCTAAAAACCAATAGTGTTTATTTCTTCGATTCAATTGAATTTGAGGAAATTGTACATTATTATTTAGATTCCGGCAAAAATTCTTTAGCGAAAAAGGCAATTAATTTAGGGCTAAAGCAACATCCCAATTCTGTGATGTTAAAGTTACTGCAAGCTGAATTGTTGATTTTTGACGAAGAGTACGAGAAGGCGACGGTGTTGTTAAAAGAATTGCAAGCCTTAGAACCGGCAAATGATGAAATTTATGTGCAGCAGGCAAGTATATTTTCAAAAAAGGACAATCATTTTAAAGCAATAGTCTTGCTAAAAGTTGCCTTGACATTTACTGATGATGAAGCAGATATTTATTCATTGTTGGGGATGGAATATTTATATTTGGATGATTTTGACGAAGCGTTGCTGAATTTTTCGAAATGTTTGGAAGCCGATGTTGAAGATTACTCCGCACTTTACAACGTAATTTATTGCTTTGATATGCAAAATAAGCATTTGGAAGCAACAGAATATCTAAACAACTACATCAATAAAGATCCTTACAATGAAATTGCCTGGCACCAATTGGGCCGCCAATATTTTATTGTGGAAAATTATAATGAAGCTTTGCGCGCTTTTGATTTTGCCGTTTTGATTGATGAATATTTTGTGGGCGCTTATCTTGAAAAAGCAAAAACTTTGGAAGCGTTAAATCTTTTTGAAGAAGCGATTGAGAATTATAAAATAACCATAAAATTAGATGACCCAACATCTTTCGTTTTCTTTAGAATTGGGGAATGTTACGAAAAATTAAAAAAATCTACCTTAGCTTTAAAGTATTATAAAAAGGCAGTACAGGAAGATCCTCTTTTGGACAAGGGTTGGATTGCCATCACCAATCTTCATATTAAAGGAAAAAAATATGACAAGGCATTGTTTTATTTGAATAAAGCCATTGAAATTGATGAGTCAAATTCAATATATTGGCGTAAATATGCTGAAATTAACTTAAAACTTAACTATTTTGAAGAAGCGGTAAGCGCGTTTCAACAATGTATTTTATTGCAGGATTTAGATTTGGTGATTTGGGTTGGCTTGAGTGATGTTTTGTGCTATTTGGGTGAATATGAAGACGCGTTGACAAATTTGTTAAAGGCCAAATTATATTTTGACGATTTTGCGGAAATAGAATACAGGCTGGCAAGTTTGTATTTTAAATTTAAGAATTATCCAAAAGGAGCTTTACATTTAAAGGAAGGATTTTCAATAGATTTTGAGTATATTTCAATTATTAAGGAGTTATTTCCTGAAGTTTATAAACTGCAAAAAGTAAAGGATATAATAAGCCAATACAAATAAATTTCAGCTGTTTATATTTTATTTTTTGTTGGTACAGCTGCTGTTCGCCATTAATCATTTCTGTGTGTATCCAAATTTGTTATGGCTCGTTTCAGCTGTTTTAATTTTATTTTTTTTGCGGTAACAGCTGCTGCCTGCCTCCGGGTTGGCAGGTAAATTCGCCATTAATAATTTGTTTGTGTTTCAAAATTTGAAATGCTCGTTTCATTATAAAATGTTACATTTGCCTAATAATCATTAGCGACAAATGCAACAAAGAAATTTTAGCCATTACATCATTATTTTTCTAAAGGGAATTGCGATGGGTGCCGCTGATGTGGTTCCGGGTGTTTCTGGCGGAACAATTGCTTTTATATCAGGAATTTACGAAGAATTGCTTTCTTCAATTAGCGGAATAAATATTGCGAATTTAAAATTACTGAAAAAGGAAGGTTTTAAAGCTGCCTGGAAAGCCCTTAACGGCAATTTTCTGTTGGCTTTATTGTCGGGTATTTTTATAAGCATCATTTCATTGGCGAAACTTATTTTGTGGTTGTTGGAAAACAAGCCAATTTTAGTCTGGTCTTTCTTTTTTGGCTTGGTATTGGCAAGTATTTTATATGTAGCCAAACAACTTACAAAATGGAATGCCATCACCATCATTCTATTGATTTTAGGCGCTATCGCAGCCTATTATATCACAACCTTACAACCTGCTATTTCGGAAAGTTCTTCGCTTTTATTTTTCTTTTTTGCCGGGGCACTTGCTATTTGTGCTATGATTTTGCCGGGTATTTCCGGCTCTTTTATTTTGGTGCTTTTGGGCGCCTACAAACCTGTTTTGGATGCCATCCATACTAAAGACATCAAATTACTTGGTGTTGTGGCTTTTGGTGCTGTAGTTGGATTATTGTCGTTTTCAAAAGTGTTGAGGTGGCTATTTGATCATCATAAAAATTATACTTTGGCAGTATTAACGGGTTTTATTTTGGGCTCGTTAAACAAAATATGGCCTTGGAAAGAAACGCTCACTTGGCGTTTAAATTCCCACGGCGTAAAAGTTCCTTTTAATGAACAAAGTGTTTCCCCATTTTCTTATGATGGAGATCCACAATTAATGATGGCCATCATTTTGGCAATTATTGGTTTTGCTGTGATTATATTACTGGAAAAATTAGCCAATATTTCAAATAAAGAATAATTTATGGCCAGAAATCGCAACTTTGTGGATATGTTTTTCCTTTTTATAAAAGGACTTTCCATGGGAGCTGCAAATAAAGTTCCCGGAGTCTCTGGTGGTATGGTTTCTTTTGTGCTCGGTTTTTATGAAGAATTGATTTATTCACTTCGAAAAATAAATTACAAGGCTTTTTTGTTGCTTTATAATAGGCGTTTTAAAAGTTTTTATTATTATGTAAACGGAACTTTTTTATTGCTTGTTATGGGCGGAAGCGTTTTTAGTTATTTCAGCGTCTCATTGCTGTTGGACTATTTGTTAAGGCATCATGAACTGTATGTTTGGAGTTCCTTTTTCGGGATGATTATTGGTTCAATTTATTATATTTCAAAAGATTTTAACGATTGGAAAAAAAGCAATATCATTTCTATGGGTGTAGGAATTGCCATAGGTGTCGCCATTAGTTTTATGAATCCCGCCAAGGAAAACGATAACTTGTGGTTTGTGTTTTTCTGCGGAATAATTGGCGTTACAGGTATGACCTTGCCCGGACTTTCAGGATCATTTATCCTAATTTTAATGGGAAATTATGTGTTGTTGCTGGTTGATTCAGTAACAATGCTTTACAAAACTTTTATTGAAATTTTTTCTGGTGATTTTAGTTTTATAGACAGTGCCGAACGCATAAGATATCTTAAAATTATTGCGGTTTTTTCTGGCGGCTCCGCTTTTGGATTGGTGGTAACTTCCCATATTTTAGGCTATGTGCTGAAACGTTGGCACCAAATAGTAACGGCCATAATTATAGGTTTTATAACAGGTTCTTTAGGCATTGTTTGGCCTTGGAAAAAAGTGGTTTATAAAATTGTGAATGGTGAAATGCTATTCGACATTAATGGGGATAAAGTGATTGAAAATTACAAAAGGTATTTTCCTGATTTTTCGCAACAGGAAACCTGGATAGCCATTTTCTTTATATTTTTTGGTGCCGCCCTTGTTTTCCTAATCGATAAATATGGATCTGAACATAAAGAATATAACAATGAATAATCGTATCAAATTTGGCATTATTGGAAAAAATATTTCGTACTCTTTTTCCAGAAAATACTTTTTGGAAAAGTTCAAAAAAATGGGACTGGACAATTATCAATATTACAATTTCGACATTCCTGAAATTGAAGAGTTTCCTTTTTTATTATACCATCGAGAAGATGAGTTTAAAGGATTGAATGTGACCATTCCATATAAGGAAGCCATCATTAAATATTTAGATGAAGTTGATGATGAGGCGCAAAATATTGGTGCGGTAAATACTGTTAAAATAACTGATGAAAATAAATTAGTTGGTTATAATACTGATGTGTTCGGTTTTCAAAAATCGATAGAACCTTTGTTAAAAAGCCATCATAAAAAAGCGTTAATTCTGGGTGCCGGAGGCGCTGCAAAAGCCATTGCATACGTTTTGAAAAAATTGAATATTGACTTCAAATCTGTTTCAAGAATAGAGGCTGAAAACAGGTTTACCTATGAAATGTTGGATGCGGAAATTATGAATGACTATACCATAATTGTCAATTGTACGCCAGTTGGCACACATCCAAATATTGAAGATGCCCCAGCTATTCCATATCAATATTTATCTGTCAAGCATTTGTTATACGATTTAATTTACAACCCGGCTGAAACCAAATTTTTACAGGAAGGCAAAAAGCATGGCGCAAGTATTAAAAACGGATTGGAAATGCTTGAATTACAAGCAGAAAAGTCTTGGGAAATATGGAATTCGTAAAAAGAATTCCCTAAATTTACGCAACTTTTTTATAAAATTTACATCTTTTAAAGAAGTAGTTTTTTCAAAAAGGACTATTTTAAAATTATTAATGAATATAATTAAACGAACCTTAAACATTTTTATATGTTAGACCAAGACAACAAATTATCAGTCGAAAAAAGTAATGCAACTCAGAGAGTTTCCGAAATTCAGGAAGAAACCCAAAACGAATTAAATCAGGAAATAGAAATTTTAGCCGATAAAATTGAAGGTGAAGATGATAGTGAAGTTACTGAAAGCAATGTGGCTCCACAGGTTTCAGAAGAGCAGAAAGAAACGCAAGAAGAATTAAATCCGGAAATGGAGATTTCAACAGGTAAAACCGGTAACGAAGCTGATAAGGAAGTTACCGAAAGTATTTCCGTATTGCAAGTTTCTGAAATTAAGGCTGAAGAACAAAAGGTTGTAAAGCCGGAAAAAAATACTTCAACCAGCAAAGCTGTTGATGAAATGGATAGTGAAATTGCTGAAAGTTCAGAAAATGTTGAGCATAAAACTATTGAAATGCTTGATTATGCCGACTTTAGCTTGGAAGATTTAGTGGCTGAATTGGGGAAACTTGTTAAAGAAAACAAGGTTCAAAATATTACAAATAACGTCAATGCCATTAAACAGGCTTTTCATGTTAAATATGGAGAAATATTAAAAGTTGAAAAAGAAAAATTCTTGGAGCTTGGCGGGAATATTGTTGATTTTCAATATAGTAATCCAACAAAATCTACCTATAACAGTATTCTTTATGATTTTAAAATCAAAAGAAATGAGTTTTATGCAAGCCAGGAAAAACAATTAAACGATAATTTACAGGCTAAACTTGGTTTAATAGAGGAACTTAAGCACTTAATTGATAACGCTGAAGGCGCTACCATGTATAAAATGTTTAAGGATATTCAAAATCGATGGACTAAAATTGGCCTTATTCCAAGAGTTAAATACAACGATACTTGGAGAACATACCAACATCATGTTGAGCGTTTTTATGATTTACTGCATTTAAGCAATGATTTGCGCGACCTTGATTTTAAGCATAATTTGGAAGAAAAACTAAAATTGGTTACAAGGGCTGAAGAGTTGGCGGAATCGGACGACGTAAATGCTGCTTTTAAAGAATTGCAGGTGTTGCACAAACTTTGGAAAGAAGATGTTGGGCCAATAGCAGCAGAGCAAAGAGATGAGGTTTGGGACCGGTTTAGTGAAGCCACCAGAAAAGTGCACGACAAACGCCACGATTTTTTCAAAGACATGAAATCTAAATATGAAGGCAATGTTGAAAAAAAATTGGCCGTTATTGCAGAGATAGAAGCACTTGATACTTCAAAAAATTTAACGCGAATTGATTGGCAAAAAAGTATTAAGGAATTGGAAGTTTTACGAAATAAATTTTCGGAAATTAAGCAAGTGCCAAGAGAAAAAAGCGATTTAATTTGGGCTAAATATAAAGAGGCAACCAGAAAATTTAATGTCGATAAAAATAATTACTTTAAACTGGTAAAACACGAACATTTAGACAATTTAAATAAAAAGAAATCGCTGATTGATCAAGCGGTAGCCATAAAAGACAGTGAGGATTGGGATACTGCAACTGAAATTATGAAAAAAATTCAGATGGAATGGAAGAAAATTGGCCATGTTCCCCAAAAATATTCCGATAAACTTTGGAAAGAATTTAAAGATGCCTGCAATCATTATTTTGACAGGTTTCATCAGCAACAAGATGCAGGAACTAAATTGGAGCTGGATGTTTTCAGCAAAAAGAAAGAGCTTTTGGCAGAAATTAAAGAGGCTATTGACAATAAAACTGAAATTACGATAAATTCGCTTAAGGAATATGTGAAAAAATGGCGTGAGTTGGGAAGAGTGCCACATGAAATGAAGCATATTGAAGTTAAATTTAATAAATTGCTGGATAAAATTGTTGAAGAAAATTCAATTGATAAGCAAGCTATTGAAATGATTAAGTTTGAAAATTTGGTAAATAGCTATATTGAACAAAAAAATTACAGAAAATTAGATTCTGAACAGCTCTTTGTCCGACGTAAAATTGACGAAACTTTTAAAGAAATTCAACAATTGGAAAATAACATTGGTTTTATATCAAATGTTTCCGATGACAATCCTTTAGTGGTCAATGTAAGAAATCAAATCAATGTTTATAAGGATAAATTGGAGGTTTGGAAAGCCAAATTAGACTATTTAAGACAGTTGGATTATTAACTAAAAAAGCCTGCATTTGCAGGCTTTTTTAGTTATATTATATTCCAAAACAGGAATTGTTGAAAAGATTAAGGCTTAAATCCCAATCTTTTTTATTCAAATTTTAAATCGGCAATTACTTCAATTTTAACCTCACTCCAAGTTTTTGAAATTCCATCGGGTCCAGTATGCATTTCATTGCAAACAACATTTAATGCATCCAGTGCCGGCTGGGCTTCCCAATCATTTAAATCCATTAGGGCCTCAATAGTTACCTTTTGATCCACAATGCCGCAAGAAATTGGCAATGGTTTTGAAATGCCATTCATGGTTAAATTTACTGTTCCGGTTGAGTCAGTAAGCATGGCAATGCTTCCCGAAATAAGTTCGGTATTTTTTAAAGTGCCAAAGAAGAATTTTTTTAATTTGCCGTCTCTAATGGTGTCTTTTGTAAAAAGGCTGCTTATTGGAATGCTAAATTTTAATCCGTTTAAAGCTTCAACTGCTGAGGCTCCTTTGGGTGCATTTTCAATGGTTACTTCTGTAAATTGACCTTTAACAGGCAGTTTGGCCGTTGTTTTGTAGGCAGTCCAGTTAATTGCAGTTGTTTTTGCATCTGCTGAATAGGTTTTTTCAATCGGCTTTGCTTCATTTTTTACATTTTCTTTACAAGAACTAAAAAATGTAGCTGTTAGAACTAAGGCGGATAATAGATAGATTTTTTTCATGATTTTAGTAGTTTTTTAAATATTTGTTTACAAGATTAATATACTCTTTTTTTGCTTCATCTTCTGTAAGTTGGCTTAATTGAAACCAAGCATTTAATTTAAAGGCATTTCTCAATTCTACATTTCCTGATGGTTGTTCATAATTGCTTCCTTTGGTTGCCTGTTTGTAATAGGCATATAATTGCAGCATCACATCTGGAGGAAGTTTTATGGTGGTGGTTGATGAAATTTTATAGGCTTCTTTAAATTCTATGTCCAGTTTTTTTTCCATAGCCTTTTTTTACAGTTAAAGGGTAGCGATTATTTGTTCTCCACCTTTAACTTTATCGTTCAAATTTACTTTAATAACTGCATTTAACGGTAAAAAAACATCAACTCTTGACCCAAATTTTATAAAACCGGCATCTGCACCTTGGATAACTTGCATTTGAGGCTCTGCGTAATTTACAATTCGTCTGGCCATAGCACCTGCAATTTGGCGATATAATATTTCACCTGAAAGTTTATTATTGATTACAACCGTAGTTCTTTCATTTTCTTCGGAAGCTTTTGGATGCCAGGCAACCAAATATTTTCCTGGATGGTATTTGCTGAAAGTTACTTCCCCGCCAATAGGATATCTTGTCACATGAACATTTATCGGAGACATAAATATGGAAACTTGTATTCGTTTTTCTTTGAAATATTCCTTTTCGAAAACCTCTTCAATAACAACCACTTTGCCGTCAGCAGGCGCAATAATATGCGCATCATCAATAATGGTGAGCCGTTTTGGGTTTCTGAAAAATTGTAAAATCAATACATAAAAACCCAGCAATAGCAACGATAATAGTTTGTTAAGCCAAATTAATTCCACCAGATAGTCAATAGCTAAGACTCCTAAGCCAACTATAAAAGTTGCTATCATTATTATTTTAAAACCTTCTTTATGGAACATAATTATTGAACTAATTGTAAGTAAATAAAAATAAACGGCGCAGCAAAAATAACACTGTCAAATCTGTCTAAAAATCCGCCATGTCCCGGTATAAAATTACTGCTGTCTTTAACGCCAGCCTGTCTTTTGAACATAGATTCTATTAAATCGCCCAACACGCCAAAGATACTCACAATTCCTGCAATAATTATCCACTGTTTAAGGGTAAGGGAAGTAAATTGGTAGGCTAAAATAAAACTCACAATAAAAGTAAAAATCATGCCTCCAATAAAACCTTCTATTGTTTTATTTGGAGAAATTCGTTCCAATAATTTATGTTTCCCAATGTTTTTTCCCACTAAAAAAGCAAAAGTATCATTTGTCCAAATTAATATAAAAACTCCTAAAATAGTGGTGTTTATATAATTAAAGGAAGCATTTAAAAATGGAATTTGCACTATTAAGGTGAAAGGAACCACAATATATATTACGGATAGAAAAATCTTGCCTAAATGGCTGACAACTTCTTCTTTTTTAGCAAATAGAATAGAGGCGAAAGTGATGAAAATTGTTAAAAACAGCATCACACCCACATACTCAAATATAACTCTGGAAGGAAGATCTTCTAAATTTAAGATGTTTCCAAAAATAAAAAAAAGTATTCCTATAATATAGGGAAATATACTTGTTAGCTGAATCATTTTTTTAAACTCATAAAGGCAAAACAGCATAGAAATAAAAAAAATAACAATAAATGATATTTTGCTAAAAAGTATGCAAAATATTAAAACACCAACAAAAACAAGTCCAGATATTGTACGTTTTAAAATTAGTTTCATAGGTTATAGGTCTTCAAACAACAGCAAATATAAGTTTTTTGAATTGGTATTGCCGTAACTCATAAAATCTTCCTCAATTGAATCAATATTGAAATTGTTAATTGCACTTATATTACTGGGAATATTTCCCTGATAACGCGATTTAATGCCGGTTAAACTTTCTCCTTTTGTGTTTACCAATTGACTGGTGGTGGCGTAAACAATAAAATTTTCCGACAATTCTGCGATTTTATGTTCTTTAAGTTGATTTGAAGAAAATAAAATGCTGCCATTTTCCGCAATAAGATGTTCACAACTTAAAAAGAATGGATATGACTTGTTTAAATTTTCGGTAGTTTCAACCTTAATGGCTTTTATAAGTTTAAGCAAATCTGTGTCATTACAGCTTATTGTTTTCCAATTATTCTCCTGAATTATTTTTGACAAATTTAGCGTAACTTCTTCTAAAGAAGTGCAATACAAAAACTTACCTTTTTTACTGATGAAATTTTTAACAAAAATTTGATCAATAGGCAAATCCTGAAATTCTAAAGATGAATCTGCAGTTTCTTTTGATTTTGGAGTATTAAATAACTTTTTGAAAAAATTCATTATTTATATTGAATAAATCCAAAAATATAAAAAAGTTAGCAATTTACTCCTTTGTTTCTAATGAATTTTCAATATTTGTTTCGGCTATAATTTCTTCATCCACAACTTCAGTCACCAATTCCGCATACTCATTTTCAAAAGCTCTTTTCCCAAAAATAATTTCTAAATCGGTTTTGAAGATGACTTCTTTTTCCAATAATTTTTCAGCCAAAGTGGTTAGTTTATCTTTATTTTCGCTCAATATCTGAACAGCTCTTTGAAATTGTTCTTCAATTAGTTTCGAAATTTCTTTATCAATAATTATTGCAGTATCTTCACTGTAAGGTTTGGTGAAATTGTAGTCGGATTGCCCAGAGGAATCATAATAGGTAATATTCCCAATTTTATCATTTAAACCATAAACAGTAACCATTGCCCTTGCTTGTTTGGTCACTTTTTCAAGATCGTTTAAGGCACCGGTAGATATTCTGTCAAATATTAGTTTTTCTGCAGCTCTTCCTGCAAGTGTTGCGCACATTTCATCCAACATTTGTTCGGTTTGCACAATTTGGCGTTCTTCTGGCAAATACCAAGCTGCACCAAGCGATTGGCCTCTTGGCACAATAGTCACTTTTACTAGTGGCGCGGCGTGCTCTAACATCCAACTTGCAGTTGCGTGGCCAGCTTCGTGGAAAGCAATTGTTTTCTTTTCTCTTGGGGAAATAAGCTTGTTTTTCTTTTCAAGTCCGCCAACAATTCTGTCAACTGCATCCAAAAAATCTTGATGATGCACTGCTTTTTTGCTTTTTCTTGCGGCTATTAAAGCCGCTTCGTTACATAAATTTGCGATATCAGCTCCTGAAAATCCGGGCGTTTGTTGTGACAAAAATTTGATGTCCACATCTTTATGAAGTTTTAACGGTTGAATATGAACCTTAAAAATAGCTTCTCGTTCAGTTAAATTTGGCAAGTCAACATAAATCTGACGGTCAAAACGACCGGCTCTTAACAATGCTTTGTCCAGCACATCCGCACGGTTTGTGGCTGCAATTACAATTACGTTAGTATCTGTTCCAAAACCATCCATTTCAGTTAACAACTGGTTTAAGGTGTTTTCTCTTTCATCATTACCTCCAGTAACATTGTTTTTTCCGCGTGATCTTCCAACGGCATCAATTTCATCAATAAAAATGATGGAAGGTGCTTTTTGCTGTGCTTGCTTAAATAAATCTCTTACTCTAGAAGCGCCAACTCCCACGAACATTTCAACAAAATCAGATCCTGAAAGTGAGAAAAACGGAACGCCCGCCTCACCAGCAACGGCTTTTGCCAACAATGTTTTACCTGTTCCCGGAGGGCCAACCAATAAAGCTCCTTTCGGAATTTTTCCGCCTAGGGAAGTATATTTATCCGGACTTTTCAAAAAGTCCACAATTTCTTGAATTTCCTCTTTTGCGCCTTCCAATCCGGCCACATCTTTAAAGGAAGTTTTTACTTTTTGGTCTTGGTCAAATAATTTTGCTTTTGATTTACCGATGCTGAATATTTGTCCGCCACCGCCTCCAGCGCCACCGCCCGACATTCTTCTCATAAAATAAATCCACAAACCAATTAAAAATATAAAAGGCAAATACATCAATATTTGCTCAAAAAAATTGGTTCTTTCAACATTTTTAACGTCAAAATCCAGTTGTTTTGCTTCTTTTTCGGCACTTAATTCTTTCTCAAAATTTTGCAAATCACCGAAGGAATATGAATACATTGGCGAATCGCCAGCGTACATAGAAGTTTTGTTTTTTTTGTGTTTTTCTTTTTCTTGCGCGTCTTTTTTAATATAAATATTGGCGATATTTTTATTTACAATATCTATTCTGGAAATATCATTGTCTGCCAAAATTGTTTTAAATTCATTCTGGCTCAAATTTTTGGAGGATAAATCTCCCGCACTGAAAAATTGATAGACAAGAAATAGAACGAAAATGCCGCCATAAATCCAATAAAAATTAAATTTTGGTGGTTTTATGCCTTTGTTATTGGGCGTATTTTTAGGATTCTGAGCCATTGTATTTTTTAAATTATTTGTAATAAATTAATTTGTTGAAGCTATTTTTGTGATTTTAGCATCACCCCATAAACGTTCAATATCATAGTATTCACGTATGTGTTTTTGAAATACGTGGACAACAATATCTACGTAATCCAATAAAATCCATTCTGCAACGCCTTCGCCTTCAACATGCCATGGTTTTTCTTTTGTTGATTTGCTTACTTGTTTTTGTATAATGCCCGAAATGGCGTTTACGTGGGTATTTGAAGTTCCCGTACATGTAATAAAATAATCACAAACCGTATTGTCAATTTCCCTCAAATCTAAAATTTGAACATTTACTCCTTTAACATCATCAATCGCTTTTAAAATTGCTACAATTAAGTCGTCTGCGTTATTATTTTTTTTTGCCATTAATTTTTTTTTAGTTTTGTGCAAAGTTATTATTTTTTTACAACATAATGTGCTTAAAGTAACTTTGCTAAAATAATCTATTTGAAATGAATATTATCAAACTTGATGCCATTGAATCTACAAATTTATACCTGAAGAGGCTTGCTGTTGAAAAAGAGGCGGAAAGTTATACGGTGGTGACAGCGAATTATCAAACTTCCGGTCGCGGACAAATGGGTGCGTCGTGGCATTCTGAAAGTGGTAAAAATTTAACATTCAGTATGTTAATTAAATTTTCGTCTTTTGAAATTGAACATCAGTTTTATTTAAGTATGGCTGTTTCTTTGGGATTATTGGCTGCTATTCGCACATATATTTCGTCACCGTTATTTGTTAAATGGCCAAACGACATTTTGGCAGATAAAGACAAACTTGCTGGTATTTTAATTGAAAATATAATTAGTGGAAATATAATCAAACAAACAGTAATTGGCATAGGGCTTAATGTGAATCAGGAAAAATTCCCTCCAACTATTGGAAATGTGACGTCATTAAAAAACATTTCAGGAAATTTTTATAACATTGATTTATTGTTGGAATCCATTGTAACTTCAATTCAAAACTTTATGGGTTATGTAGAACGGAAGGAATTTGAATCCCTTAAAAAAATATATTTAAAGTCACTTTATAGGTTTCAAACGCCATCTATGTTTGAAGACAACAAAGGAACTGTTTTTTTAGGTAGAATTGTGGATATTTTAGAGGACGGAAAATTGTTGGTTGAATTGGACGATGAAAAAACCCGCAAATTCAATTTCAAAGAAATTAAATTTGCGAGTCGTTAAAATAGGATTCAAGAATTATAATTTTTCTGAATTTTCAGCCAAGGTATCTATAAATTTTTGAAGCGGACTTTTTACCATCATTGCCATCATCGGATTAAAATCTCCTTCAAAAAGCAATTGCAGCTCACAGCTATTTTCTGAAATTGGCTGCGTTAACGTGGTTAAGGAAAAATTTAATTTGCTGCTTGCTGCGCTTAAAACAACCTTGTCAAACTCCTTTTTTTCTTTAATCACCAACCTAATTTCTGGCATTCCTTTTAGGCTGAAAAGAAAAGAATCTCCATCAACTTCAAATTTGTCAATATTTTCAGGCATTAATTTTTCAAAATTCTGGAGGTTGGTTAAAAATTCAAAAAAATCTTTTTGAGATTTATTTACAACCGATTTTTTACTTTCTAAGTTCATAATTTATAATTTATTGTTTCCACTCACTCGGATTTTCTCTCCACTGTTTAAGCGTTTCTAATTCTTTTTCGGTAATATAATTATTGTCGAGCGATTGCTCCAGTAAATAATCGTAGTTGCTTAACGTATGTAATTTAACGTTGGCTTCTTTAAAATTTTCCTTGGCAATGTCAAATCCGTAAGAAAAAATAGCGACCATTCCTTTTACATTTGCACCTTCTTGCTGCAATGCTTTAACGGCATTTAAACTGCTTTTTCCCGTGCTGATTAAATCTTCAATAACCACCACATTTTTGTTTTTCTCCAAAAATCCTTCCACCTGATTTTGTCTGCCGTGGCTTTTTGGTTCGGGTCTAACATATACAAATGGAACGTTCAATTGCTGGGCAACTAAAATGCCAATGGCAATGGCGCCGGTTGCAACACCTGCAATTACATCGGGTTTTCCGTATTCTTGTTCAATAATTTTTGCTAAATTTTCCTTTAAATAAGTTCTTATTTCAGGAAAAGAAAGCGTGGTTCTGTTGTCGCAATATATAGGCGATTTCCATCCAGAAGCCCAAGTAAATGGGTCGTTTGGCTGTAATTTAATTGCTTTTATTTGCAACAAAAGTGCGGCTGTTTTTTTTGCAGTATCTTTGTTTAAAATCATAGCGCAAATGTATAAAGTTTTTGTGAATGACTGTCCAATAATTTTGACAGATAATAAGAAAAATGCAATAAATTTTAACTTGGTTAATTTTGAAAACATCAAGGTTGATGAAATTGTTGGTCAAATTTTTCAGAATAAATTAGCTGGCATTGCTTTGTTTTGTGAAAATTTAGAGAATAATTGGAAAGAATTTCAATCCTGTTTTAAAATTCAAAAAGCTGCAGGAGGGAAGGTTGTAAATGCCAACAATGAAGTGCTGTTTATTTACCGATTTAACAAATGGGATTTGCCAAAAGGAAAATTGGAAAAAGGAGAATCTGTTTCAGAATGCGCCGTTCGGGAAGTTGAAGAAGAATGCAGCATCACGAATCTTCAAATAGTAAAACCGTTAGAAACCACTTATCATATATATCAAGAAAAAGGAAAAACCATTTTAAAAATCACTTATTGGTTTTTGATGCGCACTGAATTTATTGGTGAATTAACCCCGCAATCGGAAGAAGGTATTGAACAGGTTGTTTTTAAAAATGAAGCAGAAATTAAGTCTGCCTTAGAAAATACTTATGAAAATATTAAGTTGTTGTTTTAGGCTACTCGATTAATTTTTTTCTTCATTCAAATAAGAAATCCACGCTGCTTTAGTATTTAAGTTTTTGATGATGGAAGCATCATTTACTTTAACAATTGAAATTTCTTCGGAATTTACTTTTTTAATCTGCAGATCCAGCCGCGAATTTTCTTCTGAAATATTTAAAGAAACCAGTTTCTGCCAAAAATCAGCATTCATTTTTATGGGATGGCCATTTTTACCTTCAAAATTTGGCATCACAATGGTATTTTTTACTGCGACTATTTTATTTAATTCTTCCGAAATTAAAAGCGGAACATCAATTGGCATTAAAAGCACATCAACCTTGGAATTTATTTTTTTCAAAACTGTTTGAAGCGTTGAAAACGAACCCAATTCGGGTGATGGATTAATGATGGTTTTTAACTTTAAACCTTGATAATCAACTTCATTTGTCAATGCGGTTTTCAACCAAGGAATTGCATCAAAATAGTGCCCATAATTGTAACCCAAACCAATATAAACTGTCTTTATTTTTGTTTTTGAAATGCGATTTAACTGCTCTAAAATCCAAAAAGTGTGTTTGTATTTAAGCATTCCTTTTGCAACGCCCATTCTTTCAGATTTTCCGCCGGCGAGCAAAACAAAAACGGTTTTATTTTCCATAATATTCTTTCAACAATTCCGAAGCAATGCTAATGGCAATTTCTTTGGGCGTAAATCCGCCAATATCCAGTCCAATCGGACAGTGAACGGGAGAAATTCCAGGCTCAAAATTGAGTTCCTTTTTTAGCAAATTATTGAATTTGTTTTTTTTCGTTTTGCTGCCAATAAGACCAATATATTTTGTTTCGGAATGCAAGGCCAACGCCGTTATTTCAAAATCCAATTTGTGGTCGTGCGTCATAATGGCAACGTAACAATTTGGTCCCCAATTGATAAATTGTTTGTATAAATCAAAATTAATGTCGGAATACCTGATAGATTTGTCTATTTCAATGGTGTTTTTCCAGTTTTCGCGGATATCCAATAAGGTAATGTTGAAAGGTGTATTTTTTAAAATATGGCACAATTCAACGCCAATATGTCCAGCGCCAAAAAGATACAATTCGGGAGATTGATTCATAGGTTCAATAATTAATTCCACTTTACCGCCACAGCATTGCTCAAATTCCGGGCCCAATGTATAAGACAATTGCATTATTTTATTTAATTGAATGGCTACAACTGCTTCATCAATTACCTGATATTCCAGTTTGCCGCCCCCAATGGTTCCGAAGATTTCTTTTTGTTTGGTGACAATCATTTTTGAAGCCACTTTACAAGGTGCCGAACCCAATATTTTTGTCACAGTAACCAAAGCAACCGGCTGTTTTTTTATTTTAAACTCTTGCAATAATTCAATCCAATTGTTCATTTATTTGTTGAAGCGTTTATTTGTTTATTCGTGGAATTGTTTATTTGATTTTTTTAAACCTTCTAACTTTTAACTTTTCAACTTTTAACTTAAATCAGACCAACCCATAATCCGACAACGGCAAATTATAATATCTTTTTCCGGTTAATTTAAAAAGGGCATTTACAATTGCAGGCGCAATAACGGGAACGCCGGGTTCGCCAACGCCGGTCGGATTTGCGGTGCTTTCCACAATTTCCACGTGAACTTTTGGCACTTCATTCATCCTTATCATTTTATAATCGCTGTAATTGCTTTGTTCAATGGCACCATTTTTTGCGGTAATTTTTCCGTAAAACGCCAACGACATTCCGAAGATGGCAGCACCTTCCATTTGTGCTTTTATGGTGTCTTTGTTCACTGTTTTTCCACAATCAATCACCGTATAAACATTGTGGACTTTTACTTTATTTTCAACCATAGAAATTTCAACCACAGAAGCCACGTAAGAATAAAAACTGTAATGAACCGACAAGCCGTAGGCGTGACCTTCGGGAAGCGGATTTCCCCATTTCGCGTTTTTGGCAGCCAATTTCAGCACGTTTTTGAGTCGGGCAGTGTCGTATTTTATTTCATCTTCCGTTTCTTCAATTCGGTCTTTTCCAATTAAATTCAGACGAAATTTAAGCGGATCTTTACCGGCGGCAAAAGCCAATTCATCGGCAAAAACATTTTGTGAAAAGCCGTGCGGAATGTTAATTACGGAGCGCAACCAGCCAATTCTAACATAAGCAGGCGATTGCCCAACTTCAACTTTCATATTTTTGATGTCGAACGGCACATTCGCTGCGCTCGAAATTTCAAATCCAGCCGGGTAATCTACACCTGGAGAAAAAGTGGAAGCAATGGAAGGCAGCGCAAATCGATTCAGCCAGCCGGTAACATTGCCGTCTTTGTCAAGCGACGCTTTTAAATATTGTGAACTTACGGTATGATAATAACCGTGTTTGATATCGTCTTCTCGGGTCCAAACCACCTGAATTGGTGCATTCATCGCTTTTGAAATCGCAACGGCTTCAACCACATAATCGGGTTTTGATTTCCGTCCGAATCCGCCGCCTAAAAAAGTGACGTTGATGGTTACTTTTTCTTCGGTGGTTTTTAAATAATCAACCACTTCAGCTCTGGCAGTTTGCGGATCTTGCGTTGGTGCCCAAACTTCGCAGGAATCGCCCTGAACCCAAGCAACGGCATTGGGAACTTCCATAGGCGCGTGGGCCAAATGCGGCAATTGATAGGTGCTTTCCACAATTTTATACGCATTTTTGAATGCTTTATTTACATTGCCCACATCTTTTCCTACTTTTCCTTGTTTGTGGACATTCTCGGTGATTTGCTTCATATATTTTTCGGAATCGTAGGTCGCATTATCTCCATAATTCCATTCAATTTTTAAAGCATCTTTTCCCTTGAAAGCTGCCCAGGTATTTGTGGCAATAACCGCGATACCGCCCAATGTTCCGAATGGTTTAGCAATTCTTGGGATTTCAATAACAGCGATAACTCCGGGAATTTTTAAAGCCTCGGCTTTATCAAAAGATTTTACGGTTCCAAAAGCGACCGGACAACGTTGCATCGCAGCAAATTTCATATTTGGCAAGCGTTTGTCGAGTCCGAAAATGGCGCTTCCGTTTGCATATTCTTCTGTATCAACGCCTCTTAATTTTTTGCCTATATATTTGAAATCCTCCGGATTTTTATAGGTGAGTTCGGTTGGAACTTCTAGTTTTTTGGCAATTTCAACCAAGTCGCCATAGCCAATTTTTTTACCGCTTGAATGAATTACAAAATGGTTTTCGGCGGTACATTCAGCAATAGGAACTTTCCAGTTTTGTGCCGCTGCGGAAATTAACATCGCTCTTGCCATCGCGCCCATTTTTCGCATCGGTTCATATAAATAACGAACACTTCTTGATCCGTCGGTATTTTGGTCGCCATATTTAGCGTCTCCAGTTCCTTGTTTCACAATCACTTTTGTCCAGTCGGCATCCATTTCATCAGCAATAATTGATGTTAAGGAAGTTCTTACGCCATTTCCCATTTCTGAACGTGAAGCAATTAAAATCAGACTTCCGTCGGAATTTAACTGAATAAATAAATTCGGATTGAAATTGGCTAGATCTTTATTTTCATTTTTTTCTTTATCTGAAAAGACAGAAGTATTGCAGGCTAAAATCAATCCGCCAGATGCCAAACCAACACTTTTTACGAAAGTTCTACGACTTATATTTTTGATTGGGTTCATAACTAGCCTTGTTTTTTAAGTTCAACAGTTCGGTGAATGGCATTTTTTATGCGTTGGTACGTTCCGCATCGGCAAATATTTCCAATCATTGCTTCATTAATTTCTTCATCGGTAGGTTCACTAATTTTGTCGAGCAAAGCAGTCGCCGCAATCAATTGTCCGGGCTGACAAAATCCGCATTGAGGCACGTTTAACGCCGTCCACGAAGCTTGCAACAACTGTAAATTTTTTGAAACACCTTCAATTGTTACAATATTTTTGCCTTCAGCGGTAGAAACCGGAATCAAACACGATTGCACCGGCGAATTGTCCATCAATACTTTACACGAGCCACAAACGCCAATTCCGCAGCCATATTTTGTGCCCGTAAGTCCAACAATATCTCTAATGGCCCAAAGCAAAGGCATTTCTGGAGCAACATCTATAGAGTGTTTTTCTCCGTTTATATGAAGTGTAATCATCGTTATTTTAGTTTTCGTTTCAGAATTACAAGGTAATAAATTTTTATTTAAGTTGAAAAACTAAAGAAAAAAGAAAATAGAGAAGAGAAAATAGAGAAGAGAAAATAGACAAAAAAAGAATAAAATTTTAATCCAATCTCGTCACATCGAGCGGAGTCGAAATGCTAAAATCTAAAATTCAAAATTCAAAATTTCCTCTACATCTCCTGCTTTCATCTCATTTATATGCATATTTCCAACGCGAACACGAACCAATCTTAGCGTTGGAAAGCCCACTGCAGCGGTCATTTTTCGAACTTGCCTGAATTTTCCTTCCGTTAAAGTGATGGAAATCCAGTTTGTTGGTCCGTGCCGTTCATCTCTTATTTTTTTACCTCTTTCGGGCAGATTTGGAATTTCGCTTAATTTAAAAACTTCACAAGGTTTTGTGGTATATTTTATGCCGTGAAAACCAATTTCAACGCCATTTTTTAACGCTTCAATGGCTTCAGGATTAATTGCGCCGTCAACTTCGGCAAAATATTCTTTTTCAACGTTGCTGCTTCTCACCAATTCGCTCATATTTCCATCGGTGGTAAGCAATAAAAGTCCTTCCGACTTTTCATCCAGTCGTCCGATAGCCATTATTTTTTCGGGAAACGGATAAAATTCACCCAATAATTTTTTTTTGTGTTTGCTGATGTCATTGTTCGCAAACTGGCTTAAATAACCGTAAGGTTTGTAAATTATAAAATGACGAGGCAATTGATTTTCGTTAGGATTCTCCATTTAAAATAGCGTAAACCAATGTTGCCGAAAGCGCTTGTCCCGCTGCTTTTTTTCTGATGTCTTCAAAGCTGAAACGGAAATCGCAGCCGTTTTTATAGTCGCTGCAACCGTAAGCTGTTTTTCCCTTTAAAATGGTTCCTTTGTGGCATTTCGGACAAGCAATTTTGTCGGGAACATTTTTGCTGGGCTTAGCCGAAGCTTGGTTGCTGAGCGTAGCCGAAGCATTTTCTTCCAGTACCAAATTAAATTGTTCGTCAAAACGAATTAATCCTTCTGCTTCACTATTATTTTTTTTAAAACCTTTTAAATTAACCGTGCATTTTTTTTGCAACAAGCGTATATATTGATTTTCCGATATTTTTTTGTTGAGAAAACTAAAAGGCAATCTGAAATTGCAGCCGTTTTTAAATTCACTGCAACCATAAGCACTTTTTCCTTTGAGAATAGTTCCTTTTTTGCATTTCGGACATTTTTCTGAGGAAATTCCTGTGGCAATCGCGGTTATTTTTTTGGGAGCAACTTTGGCGGTTTCCGCGTGAAAAATATTTGCCGTTACCTTTTCTGAACGAACTTCGTACACCAATTCATCCACCATTTTTTTCATATTTTTTATGAAAGTTCCGGCGTTGTAATTTCCTTTTTCAATTTCCTTGAGTTGTTTTTCCCATTGTCCGGTTAATTCGGCCGATTTCAACAGTTCACTTTGAATAATCTCAATTAATTGAATGCCAGTTTGTGTGGGTAAAATTTGCTTTTTATTCCGAATAATGTATTGTCGTTTAAAAAGTGTTTCAATAATATTTGCGCGGGTTGAAGGTCGGCCAATCCCATTTTCCTTCATCAATTCGCGCAGCTCGTCGTCATCAATTTGTTTGCCGGCTGTTTCCATTGCACGAAGCAAAGTGGCTTCGGAAAATAAGTTGGGCGGTTTTGTCGCTTTTTCCAAAAATGAAGGTTCGTGCGGACCTTTTTCTCCTTTTATAAAATTTGGCAGGATGTCTGTTTCCAGTTTTTCGCTTGTGCTGAGCTGTGCCGAAGTGCTTGCACTGAGCGGAGCCGAAGTGGCGAATACAACGCGCCATCCTTTTTCCAGAATTTCCTTTCCGGTGGTTTTAAAAGTGACATCGGCCGCTTTTCCTATAACAGCGGTGTTTGAAACGATGCAATCTTCATAAAAAACGGCAATAAAACGCCGGGTGATGATGTCGTAAACCTGTTGTTGGCTGTACGGCAAATTCATTTGAACGCCGGTTGGAATAATGGCATGGTGATCGGTTACTTTTTTGCTGTTAAAAACCAAAGGCGATTTTTTTATTTTTTTTTCCAATAAAGGCGCGGTCAGGTTTTCGTAAGCGGTCAGGTTTTTTAAAATTCCGGGCACTTTCGGATAGACGTCGTCGGGCAAAAATGTGGTATCAACTCTTGGATACGTCACTACTTTTTGCTCATATAATTTTTGGACAATTTTTAAGGTTTCATCGGCTGAAAAATCGAATTTGTTGTTGCAATAAACTTGCAATCCGGTTAAATCAAATAATTTAGGTGCATTTTCTTTTCCTTTTTTCTTGGTGACGGAAACAATTTCAAAATCGCTTTCTTTGACTTTATTTGCGAGCAATTCCCCGTCTTCCTTTTTTTGAAATCGTCCTTCTTCACAATTAAAAAGCGTTTCACGATAAAGCGTTTGCAGTTCCCAATATGGTTGCGGAACAAAATTTTCTATTTCCTTAAACCTGTTTACCACCATTGCCAAAGTAGGCGTTTGCACCCTGCCAACGGATAAAACTTGTTTGTTTCCGCCGTGTTTTAAGGTGTATAATCTTGTGGCATTCATTCCCAAAAGCCAATCGCCAATGGCTCTTGAAAAGCCTGCATAATATAAATTGTCGTAGTTTTCTGAGGGTTTTAAATTTTCAAATCCTTCTTTGATGGCTTCGGTGGTTAAAGAGGAAATCCATAAGCGTTTAACTTCTCCTTTGTAGTTTGCCTGTTGAATGACCCAGCGCTGAATCAATTCTCCTTCTTGTCCGGCATCCCCGCAATTGATGATTAAACTGGCTTTGTTGAACAGACTTTTAACAATGTTGAATTGTTTTTTGATGCCGATATTGTCCACCACTTTGGTTTCAAACTTTTCCGGAAGCATGGGCAAGTTGTTTAAATTCCAGCTTTTCCAGTGCGGTTTGTAATCGTTTGGTTCAAACAAGGTGCATAAATGTCCGAATGTGAAGGTAACTATGTAACCATTTCCTTCAAAATAACCGTCGTGTTTGGTATTTGCACCCAAAACGGAGGCAATTTCACGCGCGACACTGGGTTTTTCGGCAATGCATACTTTCATCTGTAATAGCTGTTTTAAAGACCCGCAAAATACTCATTTTTGCGGTCACGGCGGTTGTTAAAATGCGATTGATTTTGAATTTTCTTGTTTAATACAATTTGCATTAGGGATTACTTCACCTCATTTTATTTTATTTTGGAGTTCAGTGAACCATGTTTGAAGTGGAAATACTTTTTGGCGGTTTTTTTGCCGCCAAAAAGATTGGAACGAAAAGCCCGGCCGCTTTTTCAGCGGAATGCCAAAAATATTAATTGTATGATTGTTTTTTTTAGTTGTTTCGGATTCATAGCTCACGATAAACATTTATATTTGTGGGTATTTAAATGTAAAACGTATGAAAAAAGCGCTCAAAGAAATAAAATTGGGTTACGGTTTGGGTAACCTTAAGTTTGGAATGACCAGAAAAGAAGTGGAATTAATGCTTGGAAAACCGTCGTTTATTGACAAATATTCACATTCTGATTCTAAAAAGGATTTGACAGAATCTTGGCAATATGATGAATTGTTGTTGTCGCTAAGTTTTGATGAAGAAGAAGACTGGAAGTTGATTATGATTTCTGTAAATGATGATTTTTATGAACTGGAAGGTAGAAGTTTGATTGGTTTGTTTCAGGAAGGTTTGATAAAAGAATTGGACGAAATGGATTTGGGTGAATGGACGCTTGAAGATTGCTCCGAAGACGATACGGAAGACCAAAAAGTGATTGAAATTGAAGAGAAATCTGTTAATTTTTGGATCAATGATGGTGTTTTGGATGAAATTCAATGGACACCTTTTTTTATTGATGATGATACTATTGAATGGCCCGAGTAAAATTTGGTCAACATTAATCCAATGATTAGAGCCGTTAAGTTAGAAGATGCTTTTGAAATAGCTGAAATTTACAACTACTATATTCTTAATTCTTGCGTCACTTTTGAAGAATTGGCAGTAAGCACCGAAGAAATGCGCGGAAGAATTGAAGCCACAAATTCAAAATTTCCTTGGCTTGTTTTTGAAAAAGACAATACGGTTTTGGGTTACGCTTACGCAACGGTTTGGAAACCAAGATCGGCCTATAAACACACGGTTGAAATTACCGTTTATTTGAATAATGAAGCGACAAAAAACGGAATTGGTTCGCTGCTCTACAATGAATTGATTGGCCAATTAACCGATTTGGGTTTTCACGCCGTTATTGGCGGTATTTCCCTTCCCAATGAAGCAAGCATCGCCTTGCACGAAAAATTCGGATTTGAAAAAATAGCGCAATTTAAAGAAGTGGGTTACAAATTTAAAAAATGGATTGATGTTGGCTATTGGGAATTGTTAATTCACGAAAATAGCATTTAATATTGGCTGCCAAAATTCTTCTGATGATAAAAAAATCAAAATATTTTATCATTTGTAAAAGTTATGATAAGAAAATGAGATTTCTTTATCATAATAAATTATATTTGTAAAGAAAATCAACATTTCTATACATAATGAAATCTGAAAATCTGAAAAAATTACCGCTAAAACAAGACGTTGAAACTAGAAAAGTTCTGAAAAAACTAGCTTCAGCCCATAGAGCATTGGCTGAACTCAAAGGAATTGTCTCAAGTATTCCAAACGAAAATATTTTAATCAACACTTTAGGGCTTCAAGAGGCAAAAGACAGCTCTGCAATCGAAAATATTATCACAACTCACGATGATATTTTTAAAGCCGAATTAAATCTGGATGGATTTAAATCGTTAAACGCCAAAGAAGTGCAAAACTATATTTCTGCGCTTAAAAAAGGATTTGCTTTGATTTCAAAGAATAAAATTTTAACAAATAACGATATTATTGGTATTCAATCTGAATTGGAAAAAAACAATGCGGGATTCAGGAAAGTTCCGGGAACGGCTTTAAAAAACGCAGCGACTGGAGAAATTGTATATACGCCTCCTCAAGATTATAGCACAATTTTAGACTTAATGGGGAATCTTGAACAATATATCAATGATGAAAATATGTCGGCGTTCGATCCTTTGGTAAAAATGGCAATAATACATTATCAATTTGAAAGCATTCACCCATTTTATGACGGAAATGGCAGAACCGGCAGAATTATTAATGTGTTATATTTGGTAATGAATGACTTATTGGACTTGCCTATTCTTTATTTAAGTCGGTATATTATTGAACACAAATTGGACTATTATAAACTTTTGCAAGAAGTTAGGGAAACGGATAATTGGGAAAATTGGCTGCTTTTTATGTTGGATGGCGTTGAACAAATTGCAAAAGAAACAATTGTGCTCATTGGGAAAATTCGTGAATTAATTTTTGAATACAAAAACATATTAAGAAATAATTATAAATTTTACAGTCAGGAATTATTAAATAATTTATTTAAACATCCTTATACAAAGATTGAGTTTATTGAGAAAGATTTAGGTGTTTCGAGAATTACCGCTTCAAAATATCTTAATCTTTTGGCAAATGACAAATTGCTTAAAAAAGAAAAATTAGGAACAGGCAATTATTATATCAATGAAGAACTTATTAAAATACTAACTTTTGAAAAATAGCTCTTTTTCGAACTGCAATACCTAAAAAACCTTATAAATGGGCAGTTTTAAATGTGCATCTTCATAGTAAGAAGAGTTTTTGTAGATAAAATCCAACTGCGCTTCCGGACTTTCCCCAAAATCTTTGTCTGTTTTCATTTTCTGATTCAGCGAATTTCTCAAGCTCGGATTTTCCCGTAACAATTTTTCTGCAACATCTTCAAACACATAAGGTGAAAAGTGTTCTTTTTGCTCTAAAATAGTATCGAAAAAATTCCAGTTAAAGAAAGAATCCGTTGCTTCGGCTTCCAAAGTTTCCACAATATAACGAACGCCATTTTGCTGGATGGGAATATAAATATCACCTTTTAGAAACAAAACATTTTTTGTTTCAGCAATAATTTCTGTATCATAATGAATATAATGGCCCTCAAAAGGTTTTGTGCTTGTTTTGTAATCTTTAATATGTTGTTCTTCAACATTTACAGTAGTGTCATTTTTAAAAACGGCAAATTCTATATTGTTGTCTTTTAAACGCTCCAAAACTTTTTGCCAGCCTTGTTTTAAAATATAAGCTTTTGGGAGTTGTATTTCTGCTGAAGGAATAAAGTTGATGAAATATTTTACTGGTTTTGTGTAAGGTTTTGTGCGGTCGTAAAATAAACGCTTGCCATTGGTGACTTTGCTGTCGATATAACTTCCTTCGTAGCCTTTAAATTGCAATGTTGCAAAAGTGTTTTTATCAAGTTCAAAAGAAATGGGATAGGTTTTTTTCGCCAAAATCTTCGACACTGTATTTAGGCGAAGTTCTTTAATTTTTTCACCTTTTTCCATGGTGAAATCGATGACAGATTCCAGCAAACTGTAGGTTTCCTCAACACGTTGCTTGTATGGTTTTAACATATGGGTTTCCACCATCATTCCCAACGTGTTGAATAAAGTGGTATAACCGGTTGAATAACGCGGACTGTCGAAAAACTGACTAAAACCGGCTTCAGGTGTTGTTCCCCAAACGTTGACATACGGCGTAATAATGATATTTTTTTTAAGTAACGATGCTTCAATATTGGGTCTCATTTCATTTTCTATAAAATCGCCCAAGTCATTTCCCAAATTATTGTGTTGCGTAAATAAATGCGTAATGCCATATTGGTAATCGGCGCCGTTGCTTACGTGATTGTCGATAAAAACATCGGGTTTTACCAAATGAAAAATTTCGGCAAAAGCTTTGGCGTTTTTGGTATCGGCTTTGATAAAATCCCGATTTAAATCAAAATTTTGGGCATTTCCTCGGAATCCATATTCTTTTGGGCCGTTTTGGTTTGCGCGAGAAAAACTGTTTCTGTTTAAAGCGCCGCCAATATTGTAAATTGGGATAACCGCAATCACCACATTTTTTAATTTTTTGATGTTGTTTTTATCCTGAACAATATTTCTCAACAACATCATACTTGCATCCACGCCGTCAGATTCTCCGGGGTGAATGGCATTGTTGATTAAGACAGTATTTTTTTTGCTGCCGTGAATTTTATCGAAATTAAATTCTTTTGAAGCGCTGAAAACTACTAGATGCAAAGGAAATCCGCTGTCTGTTTCGCCCATTTCCAACATAGAAATTTCTGGATACGCGGCTGCCAATTCTTTGTAAAATGCGATGGTTTCCTGATAGGTTGAAGTTTCTGTGCCATTCGATTTTTCAAAAGTTGTCTTAAAATCGGGCAATGTTTTTTGGGCTGAAATTGCACTCGAAAAAAAAGTGATTAACCCTAAAAACAGCAATTTATTAAAGTGCATCCTTATAATTTTTTTGGAACACTTCCCGGAACAAAACCGGAAATATCGCCGCCATTTCGCAAAACATCGCGCACAATGCTGGAACTTATAAAGGAAGTGTCGGCAGAAGTCAATAAAAACACCGTTTCAACAGTCGATAATTTTCTGTTGGTTTGGGCAATTGCTTTTTCAAACTCAAAATCCGCCGGATTTCTCAAACCTCTTAAAATAAAATGGATATTTAACTTTTTGCAGAAATCAATGGTTAAGCCAGTATACGTTTCCACCTTTATTTTTGGTTCATTGGCATAATGTTTTTTGATAAAATTAACACGTTCCTCTAAAGAAAATAAGTAGGCTTTTTCTGTATTTACGCCAACGGCAATAATAATTTCAGCGAATAAAGGCAGCGCTCGGTTAATAATATCAACGTGTCCTAAAGTAATTGGGTCAAATGATCCAGGGAAAACTGCTTTTTTCATGAATTGTGATTT
>PHDE01000168.1 GCA_002842505.1 Bacteroidetes bacterium HGW-Bacteroidetes-3
TTTCGTTACAATCTTTTTTTATTCGCCAAAAGGGCGAATAAAAAAAGGATTTTCACTACAATCCCTAACGCAAATGCTGTTGTAAATAGAACTTAGCCGTATTTTTAAAGCCAATTTCATCTGTTTAAATTTTATTTTTTATTGGTACAGCTGCTGCCTGCCTGCCTGCCGGCAGGTAAATTCGCTATTAATCATTCCTTTGTGTATCAAAATTTGTTGTGCTCGTTTTATCTTTTTCAAATGCATTAAATAAATTATCATAAAAATCTGAATATTTTTGATATGGTAAATGTCTATTGCCAGATAATTCTTCTTCAAAAGTAGATTCAAAATTAATTATAAGTTGTTCAGAAAATAGTGATTGATTATTGAAATACGTGTCGTTAAAACGGCTTGAAATATCCCCTTTAATAATCAAATGTAACGTATTAAATTGGATTAAAGCTACTTAAAAAATATAGGTATCCCAAGTGGGACCACAAAAGAAAGAAGATTTGCATTTATTGTAGATCTTTTTTTATTTTACAAAACAGGCGAGAAGTTTATCCCGAGTTTGGGTTGCTGAGCAGAGCCGAAGCAAGTCGAAGAAAGCCCAAACGGGATTGCAATTTAAGTATGTAAAGTCATATATTAAATCGACGGTAATATATAAGGAAAAGGAAATGTGATAAACAATTGATTTCTATCGCAATAGTCTTTTGTCTTTTTTCTATATTCTTTCGTCTGGTTAATAGATCAATTATTTATAAGGTCTTTTTGTTTTAAATTTTCCTTCAATATATTGCAAAGTTACATTCCAATTTAAAAAATAATCAATCCAAAAATAAAAACATAAAAAAATCGTTCTTCAATGGTAGGGTTTTTGTTATTTAGTTTGTTATATAGTATGGTTGGTACTTATTTATGTGTAAATGGAATAAAAATCAATTCAAAAAAGTAAAAGGTCTTTAAAAATACAAATATGTGAATTATACAATTTTTATCCAAAGTTGTGTAACACATTTTTGTTTTAAACGGAGCAACTTTGTAATCTATATTTAAACATAGATTACCATTAATTTAATAATTTAAAATTTAGAAAGATGAAGTTAAAAAAAATTTATTTTACGGCAATTGCGGCAATGATCGTAATGCTAGGATTCCAAAGTTGTAATAACAGTGATGATGCAAGTAATGCAACGGCAAGAGTTCAACTTAAATTAGTTGATGCTCCCGGTGATTATTTAGAAGTGAATGTTGAAATTGTGGATGTTCAGTACAACAATGGCGACACTGAAGAAGGATGGAAGAGTTTTGGAAAGCCTGAAGATTATCCTATGAATGTTGATTTAACAACGCTTATTGCAGGGAATAATCTTTTATTAGCCGATGAAATTATTCCTTCAGGAATGTTAAAACAAATAAGGCTTGTTTTAGGCGATGGAAATACGCTTAAAATAGATGGACAAGAAACAATGATGGCTCTTAATACGCCAAGCGCTATGCAAGCTGGTTTAAAATTAAATATGAATACCACTCTAGAACCTGGTTTTTCTTATACATTTATACTCGACTGGGATGTGCAAAAATCTGTTGTAATGGCTGGAGGTTCTGGCATGTATAATTTAAAACCGGTAATTAGGGTAAATGCTGAGGTAAATTCAGGATCCATTGCAGGTAATTTAACCGGTGAAGTATTGGTTGACGGTCTAAGTGTTTTTAATGCTTTAGAGGATGTTACCGTTGAAGTTTATACTAATGCCGATGTTTATGTATCAGAAAGTAGTACAGACATGGATGGCAACTTTTTAATACAAGGGCTTGCTGCAGGAGATTATAAGCTAAAAATAGTTGATTTAGAAGGTTACGATAATTATGAATCTGCGCCAATTACAGTAACGGTAGGAACTGTGAACACTATTGAACCTATTGTGTTGGCGATACCAACTATTTAAAAATGTATTCTATATTTTTTCAAATATATTTAAAGACCTGTTTTAGCAATAAAGCAGGTTTTTATTTTTTTTAACAACTTATTGAATGTGTAATTTTCAAAAAAAACAAAGTTGGTTTTGGGTTTATGGCACCAAAATTAATTTCATGTTATTTTAAAAAACCATTTGTTTTAAGAAACATGTATTTTGTTTATTAATTTTTAATTTTTTCTTGGGTAAGACATTATAATATATATTTGCCACAAGAATTGGTTTGTAATAAGAGTTAATGTTTAACAAGAAAGCAATTATTTAAAAGAGGCACACTTTAGAGATTTCTGTTTAGGAGCCCATTATAAGGCGCGGATTAAGAAATAGAAGTGAAAAAACAGCTTTTTTTAGTTTTGCAATAAATTTTTAGGCGTCTCGTTTTAAAACAGAGGTTTTGTTATTATATTTGATTTATTCAATTAATTTTTTATGTTTGTAGCATATTCAACCCCAAAATGAATAGAAATAAAGTTAATCGGCTTTTGTTGTGTTTTGGTTTTATGCTCTTTAGTTTGGGGGCGTATGCTAAAAAACCCCCAAAACCTGAGTTAGGGAATGCTCCTCCTCCTCCTCCTCCTGGTTTACCTATTGATGGTGGTTTGTCGCTATTATTGGTTTCAGGCGTTGCTTACGGAATTTATGAGTTAAAAAGAAAAAAATAATTATTTCTCCAACAATCTGGCTACATACTTGCCAATGACATCAAATTCTACATTAACCACAGTTCCTTTTTTGAAAGTGTGAAAATTCGTGAATTCATAAGTATAAGGAATAATTGCCACCGAAAAACTGTTTTTTTTGGAATTTACCACCGTTAAACTTACGCCGTTTATGGTGATGGAGCCTTTTTCAATGGTGATATTATTATAGGTATTGTCGTATTCAAAACTAAATACCCAGCTTCCATTTTCTTCAATAATATTTGTGCAAACAGCCGTTTGGTCAACGTGGCCTTGCACAATATGTCCGTCCAATCTGGCGCCTAAAATCATTGCGCGTTCCAAATTTATTTCATCGCCAACTTTAATAAACTTCAAATTAGATTTGTCCAGCGTTTCTTTAATGGCGGTAACCGTATATTCCTTGTTTTTTATATTCACAATGGTTAAGCAAACACCATTGTGCGCAATACTTTGGTCTATTTTTAACTCATGCGTAAATTTGCTTTCAATGGTGATATGAAGATTTTCGCCTTCTTGTTTTAGGTTTTTAACAAACCCCACACTTTCTATGATACCTGTAAACATATTTTTTCAATTTAATTGACTACTTTTGATGATTCAAAATTAAGTATAATAAAGCTGATTTATGGAGAAATCTGAAAAAATAGTACTGGGAATTTCTATCGGGGATTTTAATGGTATTGGAATAGAAATTATTTTGAAAACCTTTTTGGATAAACGGATGCTGGATTTTTGTACGCCAATCATTTTTGGTTCGGCCAAATTAATCACGGCCTATAAAAAAAATATGGATATCAATTTGCTTTTCAATGGCATACGGCAAGCTGACAGCGCCATACCCGGTAAGCTAAATGTGTTGAATTTATGGAAAGACGAAATTGAAGTTCATTTAGGGAAGCCTACGGCAGAATCTGGGAAACACGCTTTTGAATCTTTGGAGGCGGCAACAAATGCCTTGGCCAAAGGAGAAATTGATTTGTTGGTGACAGCACCCATAAATAAAGAAAATATTCAGTCGGAAGAATTCAAATTTGCCGGGCATACCGAATATTTGGAATCTAAATTGAAAGGCGAAAGTCTCATGATTTTAATGGCCGACAGCTTAAGGATTGGATTAATTACGGGACATATCCCTGTTTCAAAAGTTTCAGAGACAATAAATCCAGAATTAATAAAGAAAAAAGTAGCCATATTACACAAAACATTGGTGCAGGATTTTGGCATTTCAAAACCTAAAATTGCCATATTGGGCTTAAATCCGCACTGTGGGGATCACGGCGTTATTGGAACTGAAGACGATGAAATTATTAGGCCTACAATCGCCGAAATACAAAATGAAGGAAAATTGGTTTATGGACCTTATGCCGCCGATGGTTTTTTTGGCTCGGAAAATTACAAAAATTTTGATGCCATTTTAGCCATGTACCATGACCAGGGATTGGCGCCATTTAAAGCATTGTCATTTGGCGAAGGGGTTAACTTTACCGCGGGTTTGGATAAGGTAAGAACCTCGCCCGATCACGGCACGGCTTACGACATAGCAGGGAAAGATTTGGCGAATATAAACTCTTTTAAAGAGGCTGTTTTTAGCGGAATCCAAATTTTTAAAACAAGGCAAGAATATAAAAGTTTGACTGAAAACGCTTTAAAAAGTACGCATCAAAAAGAAAATAGATAAATATTCAACATTTATTTTAGATATATTTTATAATTTTATATCTTTGCACGCTCAAATTGAAGTTCAAAATGAAAGATTTAAAGGAGTTTGATATTTCTTTTGTTGGTTTAAAAGAAGGAATACATCAATTTGAATACATAATTGACAAGAAGTTCTTTGATTTTTTTAATTATGATGAGTTTTGCGATTCAAACGTAAAAGTTATGTTGTCATTTTTAAAAAATACAACAATTTTTGAATTGGATTTTGTTTTTTCTGGCTGGGTTGAAGTGGCTTGCGATGTAACCACTGAGTTATTTCATCAACCAATTGAAGCAAATTTACGCTTAATTGTAAAATTTGGGGATGAATTTAATGATGAAAATGAAGAGTTATTAATCATACCATATTCAGAAAATAACATAAATGTGGCCCAATATATTTATGAAGCAATAGTGTTGGCAGTTCCATTAAAAAGAATTCATCCAGGAGTTATTGATGGATCACTTCATTCAGAAGTTTTAGAAAAGTTAAAAGAATTTGAAATAAAAGAAGAAGACCAAGAAGAAGAACAAGAAGGGAATAAAACCAAGGAAAACGATCCGAGGTGGAATAAATTAAAAAATATACAAATAGAAAAAAATAAGAGTAATGGCACATCCTAAAAGAAAGATATCAAAAACAAGAAGAGACAAAAGAAGAACTCATTATAAAGCGGTAGCTCCGCAAGTGGCTATTGACCCAACAACCGGTGAGGCACATTTGTACCACAGAGCACACTGGCATGAAGGAAAATTATATTATAGAGGTCAAATAGTAATTGATTCAGTAGAAGAAATTAAAGCTTAATCAGTTTCATGTAAATATTTAAAAAACTCTCAATTTGAGAGTTTTTTTTTACTTTTTAGGTTAAAATCGATGAAAATTGATGAAAATCACACATAAATCAAAATAAATTTCATTCCTTTGAACCCCTGTTTTGATTAAAAGAAAGCAAAATATGACAAAAATTACCGCTGCAATAACAGCCGTTGGAAAATATGTTCCTGAGGATATTCTGACAAATGAAATGTTAGAAAAAATGGTGGACACGAATGACGAATGGATTACGGCCAGAACAGGAATTAAAGAACGCAGAATTTTAAAAGGAGACGGCAAGGGAACTTCTTTTATGGCAATAAAGGCCGCACAACAGTTACTTGACAAGAAAAAATTGGATCCCAAAGAAATTGAATTGGTCATAGTAGCTACGGCAACGCCCGATATGCAGGCCGCCGCAACTGCTGTTTTTGTGGCTACTCAAATTGGGGCGACAAATGCTTTTGGTTTCGATTTGGAGGCTGCCTGTTCAAGTTTCTTATATGGAATGACTGTAGCCGCAAGATATATTGAATCTGGAAAATACAAAAAAGTTTTGCTTATTGGCGCTGATAAATGTTCTTCCATGATTGATTATACAGACCGGGCAACATGCATTATATTTGGAGATGGCGCCGGAGCCGTTTTGTTTGAACCAAATGAAGAAGGGTTGGGATTGCAGGATGAATATTTGAGAAGTGATGGTGCCGGAAGAGATTTTTTGCGCGTGAAAACGGGCGGTTCTATGTATCCAACTACAAAAGAAGCGATTGACAATAAGGAAAATTTCGTTGTTCAAGACGGGAAAACGGTGTTTAAAAATGCGGTATTTAATATGGCAGACGCAACAATCAAAATCTTGGAACGAAACAATTTAACAAAAGAAGACATCAATTGGCTTGCCGCACATCAGGCAAATAAACGCATTATTGAAGCTACGGCAAACAGAATTGAACTCGACAGCTCAAAAGTAATGATGAACATTCAAAATTACGGAAACACAACATCAGCAACTTTGCCTTTGCTTTTGGCTGATTATGAACAACAACTCAAAAAAGGAGACAATATTATTTTCGCAGCATTTGGAGGCGGTTTCACTTGGGGATCAATATACTTTAAATGGGCATACAATTCTTAATCAATTAACAATTTAAAACCAAATGAATATGGATTTAAAAGATATTCAAAATCTGATAAAATTTGTCGCCAAATCTGGCGCAAGTGAAGTTAAGTTAGAAATGGAAGATATTAAAATCACCATTAAAACAGGAACTGAAAAAACGGAAACCACCATACTTCAGCAAGCACCAACAGGAATTCCTCAAATGGCTGCAAATCCAATTCCTTCCCAAATTCCTGCACAAAATGTACCTGTTGATTCCGGTATTCAAGAAGCCACAACAAAATATATTGAAATCACTTCGCCAATAATTGGCACTTTTTACAGAAAACCATCACCCGACAAACCAGTTTTTGTTGAAGTTGGCGATGTTGTGAGTCCCAATACCATTGTGTGTATGATTGAGGCAATGAAATTATTTAATGAAATTGAAGCAGAAGTTTCAGGAAAAATAGTAAAAATATTGGTAGAAGATGGTACTCCGGTGGAATATGGACAACCAATATTTTTAGTGGATCCATCATAATTTTAAATCCAATTTGCACTATCTAAGTTTCAAAAAAAATATTTTGAAATTAAATGTTGTTATAATTTGAAAGCAGTATGTTTAAAAAAATATTAATTGCAAACAGAGGCGAAATAGCTTTAAGAGTCATAAGAACTTGCAGAGAAATGGGGGTAAAAACGGTAGCGGTATATTCAACTGCCGATTCAGAAAGTTTACATGTCCGTTTTGCTGATGAAGCTGTGTGCATTGGACCGCCACCAAGTGGTGAGTCATATTTAAAAATGTCGGCAATATTGGCTGCCGCTGAAATAACGAATGCAGATGCCATTCATCCCGGATACGGATTTTTGTCTGAAAACGCCAAGTTTTCAAAATTATGTGAAGAACATGGCATAAAATTTATTGGAGCTACTTCAGATATGATTAGCAAAATGGGGGACAAAGCTTCTGCCCGCGCCACCATGAAAGCTGCCGGAGTCCCAACAATTCCTGGTTCCGAAGGTTTATTGGAAAGCTATGAAGAAGCTGAAGCGTTGGCAGATGAAATGAAATATCCCGTAATGCTAAAAGCCACTGCAGGTGGCGGAGGAAAGGGAATGAGAGCCGTTTATAATAAAAGCGACCTTAAAAATGCTTGGGATGCCGCCAGGCAAGAAGCGTTTGCCTGTTTTGGGAATGACGGAATGTATCTGGAAAAATTGATTGAAGAGCCTCGCCATATTGAAATTCAAATTATTGGAGACTCCTTTGGAAAAGCCTGTCATTTATCGGAAAGAGATTGCTCCATTCAACGTCGTCAT
>PHDE01000169.1 GCA_002842505.1 Bacteroidetes bacterium HGW-Bacteroidetes-3
TATGTGTTCAATATAGTCCAATAAATTGTACTATTTTCACACTATATCGGCATTATACCAGGGCTGTTTTGGACTAAATTATAAATCAATTTGGTATTAATTGAAGTAGAATTGGCTAAATAATTGAATAAAAGTTTGTAATAGTTTTAATTTACAGACCTATAAAACCCATTAATGATGAATTATTTTTGGATAAAACCAATTAAAGATACCGTTCTTTAATAACTCTTAAATGATGCGTTTGATGTCCGGCAATAACAAATCCCAAGGCCCTAACGGTCATATCGCTTCCGTTTGCAATACCCGATAAAGTAAGCATCTCATCAGTAAAACTCTTAAATAAAGAGATGCTCGCTCTGCGGGTACAAGTAAATTCTTCCAATAAATCATTAGAATTTCTTTCGTTTCCATTTGAATTTTCAACATACCAATTTTCGTCAAAACCTTGTAATTCTGTGGCGTCGTTTCTGGAGAAACGCAAGGCCCTGTAACTCATAATTCGCTCTGTGTCAATTAAATGTTGCACAAGTTCTTTAATGGTCCATTTTCCTTCATCATACCTAAAAGTTAATTTTTCTTCTGGTAAATCTTTAACGGTTACCAATAATTCTTCAAAAGAAGCATTTAAAATTTCAAATAAATCCACTTCACCCAAAGCCAAAATATACCTTCTGTAAAAAGGATTGTATTCATTTTCATTTAGTTCTGCAGCGTTCATAATTAAGCCGAATTTCTGCTTGCGTTAATGTTTCCGAACAAGGATCGTGTTACCATTTTTTCATAAACCTTAATCAATTCAAGATTTGGATTTTCCTCCTTTTGCAATTCTTGAATTTTACGCAATGCAAATTGTTGAATGGTTAACAAAGGTAACACAATATTTTCACGAATAACAATAGATGCTTTGCCAACTTGGTTGCTTTGCATCAATTCGGTATAATCGGAAAGTTTTAAAATAAGTCTTTTTGAAGTTTGGTATT
The DNA here is from genome assembly GCA_002842505.1 of Bacteroidetes bacterium HGW-Bacteroidetes-3. Classification (GTDB taxonomy): domain Bacteria; phylum Bacteroidota; class Bacteroidia; order Flavobacteriales; family Flavobacteriaceae; genus Lutibacter. The sequence continues at coordinate 981 of PHDE01000169.1, forward strand.
CGGTGTGAATAATTTCCCAAAACTCGCCAAATTCCTCATCTTTTGCCATATATTCCGTTAGTTCAAAAAACGATTTTGTAAGCGACATCATACTGTTTCCTATCAATGTTTTGAAAAAATCTGAATGATTATAGAAGGCTTTCAATTTTTCAAATTCACCGCTGTCTTCATATTTTTTCAAGGCAGTACCAACGCCATAAAATCCGGGAACATTTTGTTTTAATTGGCTCCAGGAACCCACAAAAGGAATAGCGCGCAAATCGGCAAAATTCAATTCTTTTGAAGCGGAACGTTTAGAAGGCCGACTTCCAATATTTGTTTTTGCGTAATATTTTAAAGTGCTCATACGTTCCAAATACGGCATAAATTTAGGATGATTTTTAAAATCGACATAAGCTTTGTAGCTTGTTTTTGCCAAATCATCCATAATTTCAACATCATTTTTAGTCATAATGTTGTTGGCATTGCTAAACAATTCGTTAGAAATGCCGGCACTTAACAACTGTTCAAGATTAAATTGGGATGAATCCAATGTCCCAAAATTGGAACTGATGGTTTGTCCTTGTACTGTTAATTGTATTTCTTCATCTTCAATGGTTGGTCCCAACGACGCATAAAATTGATGTGTTTTTCCTCCGCCACGAGCAGGTGGCCCGCCGCGACCATCAAAAAACAGGACTTTTATGCCGTGTTTTCTGGAAATTTCTGTCAAATTTTCTTTGGCTTTAAAAATTGCCCAATTTGCCATTAAATACCCGCCATCTTTTGTTCCGTCAGAAAAACCAAGCATAATGGTTTGTTTGTTTCCACGATTTTTTAGATGGTTTTTATAAGTGCTGTTTGCGTATAATTTTTCCAGAACGCTTGTAGAATTCGTCAAATCGTCAACAGTTTCAAAAAGCGGAATTATATCAACGTTTATGTTGTGGTTAAAGCCGCACAAATTAAACATGGCGAAAGTTTCCATCATATTTAAAGCCGATTGGTTGTTGCTGATAATGTAGCGATTTGCGCCACGTTCGCCGTTATTTTGCTGAATGGTTTTTATGGCTTGGATCGATCCTAAAGTTTTAACCGTCATTTCATCATCAAAAATAGACAAATCTACATTGTCGGCTACTTTTGACAAGATTTCAATTTGCTTGTCTTCAGAAAGTCCTAAATAATTTTGCGGAAAAACTTTGCTGCCTTTTTCTGATAAAGTGTTCACAATTTGAACAAAAACATCGTGGTGCACGCGACTGTCCTGACGGATGTCCAATGTGGCGAAATGGTAACCGAACAATCGCACTTTATTGATAAAATCGTCTATTTCATCTAAATACAAAGATTGATGTCTGGCTATAAGAATATCTCTAATTTCCATCAATTTACCCAAAAATTCTTTTAACGGAAGCATTGTGTTAATTTCTGAATTGACACTGTTTTCAAATAAAATTTTCTCCAAGTCAGAAATAGTTTGCTCAACGCCCGCAAATGTCAACCGTCTTTTTAAGGTTCTAAGATCTCTATAATAATTTTTTAGGATGGTTTGTTTTAAACGTTTGGCAACATCTAAAGTGATTTCAGTGGTCACAAACGGATTTCCGTCTCGGTCGCCTCCCGGCCAAAAACCCAAGTTAATAATTTCATTTTCAATAGGCTGATTGTCGAAAATATTGCTTTGAATATAGTTGTAAACACCAGAAACCGAATGATAAAAGACGTTTTCCAAATACCAAATTAAGCTCACGGCCTCATCAAACGGTGTAGGTTTTACATGTTTGAAAAAAGGTGTTTTACCCAATTGGGCCAACAACTGATTTATTTTCAGCAAGTCATTTTCTTGAATGGCTTCGGTTAAATCTGTGATAATTCCCAAAACGGCTCCCGGATAAAATTGCGTTGGATGCGCTGTTAAAACCACCCGAACCTTAAAATTTTCCAAATGCTTTTTCAACGCTTCTTTTTTGTTTTCCAAAGCGGCAGTTTCTTTGCTGTTTCTCAAAGTTCCCACGCCGTCCATATTATTTACAACGGGAAACGCTGCGTCTTCAATAGCATCAAACAACACCACTTGACGTTCAATATATTGGATAAATTGAAAGAGTAAATTTATTTTTTCTTCTTCTGAGGGATTTGTGTGATAAGCCTTGAAAAAAGCCTCCACAATTTCGGTCGGATTTTTCTTGTTGGAGAAACCATTTTCGCAAATTTCGTGAAAAAGCGGCAACATAACACCTGTTTTGCCGACGGCATCAAAAGGCAATGTCATAAAAATACTGTTGTAAATACGGTATTTTGCCAATACGTTTTCGTTGAATCTGGTGAGTTTTGGTAATTTATGCATATTTTAAAAATTCAAAAGTGAAAATTACAAAAGCTTGTTTAAATAGCTGTCTTTAAAATGTTAATTTAACGAAATCGTTATTTTTGTAAGAAATTTATCGGCATAAATTAGCAATTTTATTTTTCTTGGTGAAACTCCGTGGCTCTCTGTGAAACTTTGTGTAAAATAAAACTATGAAATCTCAAAAAAACCTGAAACCTGAAACCTGAAACTTCAGACCTTTTCAACTCCCGACTTCGGTCTTCGGTCTTCCGTCTTCAAACTTATTTTAAGAATTTTTGAAGTGGATTTTGTCACTTTAAATCGGTCGTCCAATCGTTTTCCTATCACCCAAATTATTTCGTTTTTTGAGCATAGCAGCCAAACATTTTCTTTGGCTATTAATGATAATTTTTCATCTTTAAAAAACTTGCTTACTTTCTTTTTGCCATTCAATCCAATAGGAAAAAAGAAATCTCCTTTTTGCCATTTTCTCAGGATTAAAGGGAATTCAATGTTGTCAAAATCTATGGAAATGGTGTTTTTATCGTCGAAAATCAATTCCTCCAACACTTTATTCTGATGATTTTTGGTGTCGAAAGGAATGGTAACCGTTTCAAATTTTAAGGCAATAGGAATTTTAATTTCAGTGGTGTTTTCAGGAATTTCAAACAGATCGGTTTCATCCTGTTGAAGGATATCCGACAAAATCAACACTTCCCGGTCTTTTAACAAACGGTGCGTTTTGCTAAAAACCTGTTTTCCGCTTTGGCAATCCAATAAATCGGCAACATCATTCCATTCCGTAAACCCGTATTCTTTTAAAATTTCAAACAAATAAATTTTAGGATTGCTCAGTTTTTTTAAAATTGAAATGTCTAAATGCAATTCGTTTTTTACTGCGGAAATGGATTTTTCTTTAATATTTTGAATGCGATCTTTAACAATTTGCTGACTTCCTTTTAAATTTTCCAACGTGTTGTAAAAAGTGTCCAACAAATTAGGGTTTAACTCTTTTAAAACGGGAACCACTTTATGCCGAATTTTATTTCTTACATATCTTATGGAAGAATTGGTTCTGTCTTCTCTCCAAAGTATCTTTTTTTTGGTGGCATGCACTAAAATATCATTGCGGGAGAAAATCATAAACGGACGCACGATATTTCCCTGAATTTCAGGAATTCCCGTTAATCCATCCAAGCCTGTTCCGCGGGTGAAATTGATGATAAATGTTTCCAAAACATCATCTTTTTGATGAGCAGTGATAATGTAATCGATCTTATTTTCTTTGGCAATTTTTTGAAACCAATCATATCGCAAATCACGCGCCGCCATTTGGGTGGAAATCCCTTTTTCAGTGGCGTAAACTTCAGTTTCAAACTTAATGGAATAGATAGGAATTTGAAGTTTTTCGCCCAATTCCTTCACAAATTCTTCATCTTCATTGCTTTCTTTTCCTCGCAATGAAAAATTGCAATGCGCCAATGAAATCGTAAAATTTAACCTATGAAATAAATGTGTTAAAACAACGCTGTCTATACCGCCGGAAATGGCGATAAGCAGATTTTTATCATGCAGAAATGAAAATTTAGCGTTGATATGTTCTTTTAATTCAGCTTTCATTGGGTGTAAATATAATTATTTAACGTTGAACTGGTTTAAACTTTTTTCAATTGGCTGCAAAATGTTATTTTTCATTCACTTTTTGTCTTTTTGGAACTCCGTAGCGATGCTATGCAGTTAAAAAAAGCCTTCAATTGAGCAAAAAATTCCTATTTTTCGCTTCAATCAAAAAAGTTTAAATCAGTTCATTTAATAAAACCTGTTTCATCGCTTTTGCTTTCAACAAACATTCTTCGTATTCTTTTTCCGGAATTGATTGTGCCGTAATGGCACCGCCAACCGAATAGGAAACATATTTTTTTGTGGCATTGTATAAAATGCTTCGGATGATGACATTGAAATCGAAATCGCCATTTGGCGTAAAATAACCCACGGCGCCCGAATACAAACCGCGTTTTGTTTCTTCCAATGTTTCAATGATTTTCATGGCCGAAATTTTTGGCGCGCCGGTCATACTTCCCATAGGAAACGTATTTTTAATAATATCAACGGGGTGAATGTTGTTTTTTACGGAACAAGAAACGGTAGAAATAAGATGATGCACTTGCTCAAAAGTATAAACTTTGCAAAGTTCGTCCACTTTTACGGATCCTTTTAAGGCAAATCGCGAAAAATCGTTGCGCACCAAATCCACAATCATAATATTTTCTGCGCGTTCTTTCGGATTTTTCTCTAATTTCTTTATTAATTTTTCGTCCGCCGCTTTTGTGGTTGCTCTTTTTTCGGTTCCTTTTATGGGTTGGGAAATTAAGCGTTCTCCGTCTTTTTTTAAATAACGTTCTGGTGAAGCCGACAGTAAATAGTTGTCGTTCAGCTTCAAAAATGTGGCAAAAGGAGGTTTGGAAATTTCATTCAGATTTTGATAAACTTCCACCGGATTGATTTCTGAATTTTCACTGTAAAATTCCTGGCAAAAATTAGCTTCATAAATGTCTCCTCTATGGATATGGTTTAAAATGGCGTTTAACTTTTTGTAATAATCGTCTTTGTGAATGCGAAGTTTAATTTTTAATTTGTTCTTAACTTTTGGCTTTTGCCTTTTGCCTTTTGGCTGATTTATTTTTTGTAAATCAGTTTCAATTTCGTGTTCATAAGCTGAAATATATTTTAGTTCGACAGTATTTCCTTTGATTACAACTAATTTTTTAGGCTGAAAAAAGAACAAATCAGAAAAATGCAATCCGTCAAAATTGGAAGAAGTCAGGGTTTCCACATCATTTTTTAAATCGTAACCGAGATAACCGAATATAAAGTCATTTACTTCAGATTGGTATTTCTTTAATTTTGAAAAAGCATTTCCGTAGGAAGTTTTAATTTTTGAAACCGCATCAACCGCCAACACTGCATCAAAATTTGAATATTTTTGGTCGTAATTATTGCTGTCAAGCCAAACAGCGATTTCAAACTGTTGCGCCCAAAGCAAAAGTTGTCTTTTAAACTCGGAAATATCCCTTACCTGAATTTGAATACTTGTTCTTTTCAAACTTAAAAAATTGAAAGTCAAAAGTTTGAAAGTCAAAAGACAAAAATCAGCGTTGTGAGACCAATTAATATAATTAAATTCACAACAACCAATAACTTATAACTTATAACCAATAACTTATAACTAACTATGAATAGCCCTATCATTCACCGCCAAACAAGCTTCCTTAAAAGCTTCGGTATAGGTTGGATGAGCATGCGATGAGCGAGCAATATCTTCTGATGACGCCCTAAATTCCATGGCAATTACCGCTTCGGCAATCATATCGGCCGCTCTTGCGCCAATCATATGAACGCCTAAAATTTCATCAGTTTCGGCGTCAGCCAACACTTTTATCATTCCGTCAGTATCCATACTTGCTCTTGCCCTACCCAAAGCGCGCATCGCAAAAGTGCCCGATTTGTAATTCACGCCAGCTTCTTTTAATTGCTCTTCCGTTTTGCCGACTGAGGCAACTTCAGGCCAAGTATAAACAACGCCCGGAATTAAATTGTAATCGATATGCGGTTTTTGTCCGGCAATCAATTCTGCAACCATAGTTCCTTCTTCTTCGGCTTTGTGCGCCAACATTGCGCCTTTTACCACATCGCCAATGGCGTAAATGTTAGATACGTTGGTTTGCAATTGTTCATTGGTTTCAATTTGTCCTTTTTCGTTTACTTTTATGCCAATAGTTGCAAGTCCCAATCCTTCAGTATAAGGTTTTCTTCCAACGGAAATTAATGCGTAATCTCCTTTAAATTCAACCTTATTTCCTTTTTTGTCTTCAGCAACCACCACCACTTCTTTTTGGTTGTTTTCTGCGGAAGTCACTTTGTGGCCGGTATAAAATTTAAGTCCTTGTTTTTTTAATGATTTTTGCAATTCTTTGGAAAGCATCAAATCCATTCCGGGCGTAATGTTTGGCATATATTCAATTACCGAAACTTCAGCACCCAATCTGCTATAAACCGAACCCAATTCTAAACCAATAACACCACCGCCAATTACGATTAAATGTTTTGGAATTTCGGTTAAACATAATGCTTCTGTGGAAGTGATGATTCTTTTTTTATCGATTTTGATAAAAGGTAAGGTCGATGGTTTTGAACCAGTAGCAATAATGATGTTTGAAGCTTCAATTTTTTCTGAAGTGCCATCCGCTTTTGAAATATTGATATGTGTGGCATCAGCAAAACTCCCAATACC
>PHDE01000170.1 GCA_002842505.1 Bacteroidetes bacterium HGW-Bacteroidetes-3
CAGGTAGCGGAAAAAGCACCTTGGTCAGCAAAATATTGTATCCTGCAATCCAAAAACAATTGGGCGGTTACGGAGAAAAAGTGGTCAGTTCACCGAAATTAAAGGCGCTGTAAATACCATAGAAAACATTGAATTCATCAACCAAAATCCGATCGGACGTTCAAGTCGATCAAATCCGGTGACTTACGTAAAAGCTTTTGATGATATAAGAACTTTATTTGCTTCAGAAAAATTAGCAAAAATCAGAAATTACCAGCCAAAACACTTTTCTTTTAATGTGGAAGGCGGACGCTGTGAAGTGTGCAAAGGCGATGGAGAAGTGACCATTGAAATGCAATTTATGGCCGATGTACATTTGGAATGTGAAGCCTGCAAAGGAAAACGATTCAAAAAAGAAGTGTTGCAGGTTACTTTCCAGGGGAAATCCATAAACGACATACTCAACAGCACCATTGATGATGCCGTTACTTTTTTTACCAAACACAAAGAAACAAGAATTGCCAAAAAATTAAAACCGCTGCAGGATGTTGGTTTGGGGTATGTTACTTTGGGACAATCGTCTTCTACCTTATCTGGCGGAGAAGCGCAACGCATTAAACTGGCTTCATTTTTAGTGAAAGGAACCCGGCAGGACAAATCACTTTTTATTTTTGATGAACCAACCACTGGTTTACATTTTCACGATATTAAAAAACTGTTGAAATCTTTTAACGCCTTAATTGAAAACGGCCATTCCATTATCGTTATTGAACACAATATCGATTTAATCAAATGTGCCGATTATGTGATTGATTTAGGCAAAGAAGGCGGAAAATTGGGCGGTGAACTTATTTTTCAGGGAACACCTGAAGAACTTATCAAATGCAAAAATTCTTATACCGCACCTTATTTGGCTGAGAAATTGAAATAAAATAAAGTACTTAAAGTGCCTAAAGTTTGGAGTGCCTAAAGTTTAAAAAAAGTACTTAAAGTTAGAAAAACTGTGCTTAAAATTTAAAAAAAAAGTACTTAAAATGCCTAAAGTTAAGGCTAGTTAACTTTAGGCATTTTAGGCACTCCAAACTTTAAGCACTTATTTATAATTAGTTATTCCTTCTTTTCAGCATTTAAGGCATCCAACTTGGTTTTTGCCAGCACAAACTCCGGAAACAATTTTACGGCCCGTTCAAAACTTAGTTTTGCCTCCGCTTTTTTGTTTAAATTCAGTTCAATAATGCCCTCCAAATAAGCAATGGCAGCTTTTAGCCCAACTTCTTGGTTGTAATTTTTATTAACCTGAAAAGTAATTTTCGTTGTCCCGTCATCAGGAAGTTTGTCCGCTTTTTTAATCGATGCATAAGCCTCTTCAAACTTATTCAACCCAAACTGCAATCCGGCCAAATTATAAGCGTGATAATTGTTATTTGTTTTGGCAAATAATTTTTGGTAGGCTTCCGCGGCTTTTTCCGTTGCCCCCATAGATTCCAGTGAAATAGCGTTCATTTCCAGAAATTCCAAATGATCGGGCTTTCTTTTCAAAATCTCATTGGTCACCAAAAAGCAAGAAATATAATTCCGGTCGTTATAATACAAATACGCTAAACTGTCCTTATAAACACTTTGCGGCCCTTCCAGCATAATAATGGAATACATGGCATTTGCGGCAACACTTTTATCACCAAAAGACAAAGCCTGTTTCAATTTTTGTTGTTCAAGCGCCACACTGTTAGCTGTTTGTGCCAAGGTTGCACCAGCAATTAAAAAGGAAATTATCACAAAAAAACGTTTCATCAATTTAAGTTTAAACATTAAGAAGCGAAATTATTAAAATAATACGAAAAACAACGTTTTTGCCAAAATAAATTTATTTTGGGTGTTTCCCTACGGGTCGGGCTGTCGCTGCTCGCTTCCCGTGAAAAAACGGGAGAGCTCAAACAAACAGCTCTATCCCTAACACAAATTGGATTTACAATAGGTAAATTTTATTTAACTTGTTCATTTGATATGAACTGAACTTCCGTCTTCGGTCTTCCGTCTTCCATTCTTTACTTTCAGCTTTCAGCTTTGAGCTTTAAACTTTCACCTTTGAGCTTTGAGCTTTAAACTTTCACCTTTGAGCTTTGAGCTTTGAGCTTTGAGCTTTGAGCTTTAAACTTTCACCTTTGAGCTTTAAACTTTCACCTTTGAGCTTTGAGCTTTGAGCTTTCACCTTTAACCTTTAAACTTTTAATATTTAATATTTAATATTTAACTTTTTTATTACCCAATTCCTATTCCATATTTCCCAATTCCTTTAAACTTTTAACTTTCAACTTTTAACTTTCAACTTTTCCCTATCTTTGCGGCCATAATTTTTTTATCATGAGATTACATCGAAATTTAGTGTTTACGGTTATCGACTCTGTGAAGTCGATATTTAATGAAGGGGAATATGCCGACAAGGCCGTTGAAAAAGCGTTAAAACGCGATGCACGCTGGGGTGCAAGAGACCGCAAATTTGTTGCGGAAACCATTTATGAAATGGTTCGCTGGAAAAGGCTGTACAATGAAATTGCAGGCACCAAAGAACATTATACCACGGAAAATGTTTGGAAAAACTTTTCGGTATGGGCCATCTTAAAAGGCGTTAAATTGCCAGAGTGGAACCAGCTTCAGGGCGTTCCGGAAAGACGCATTAAAGGGAAGTTCGATGAACTTCAAAAAGTACGTGTTTTTAAGGAATCCATTCCAGACTGGATGGATGAAATGGGTGTAAAAGAATTGGGTGAAGCGCAGTGGAGCAAAGAAATACATAAATTAAATGAACAGGCCGACGTTATTTTACGTGCCAATACTTTAAAAACCACCAAAGCCAACCTTCAAAAAAAATTGATGGATGAAGGCATTGAAACGGAGTTTATCCAAGGTTATAACGATGCCTTAAAACTGGTGGAACGCGCCAATGTTTTCAAAACCGAAGTCTTTAAATTAGGTTTTTTTGAAGTGCAGGATGCCTCTTCGCAATTGGTTGCGGAATATTTGGACGTAAAACCCGGAATGCGCGTGATCGACACTTGTGCCGGTGCAGGAGGAAAATCGTTGCATTTGGCTGCGCTTATGGAAAATAAAGGACAAATTATTGCCACCGATATTTATGAAAGCAAATTAAGAAAATTAAAAATAAGAACCCGCAGAGCTGGCGTTCACAACATTACCACCAAAGAAATTGATTCTCCTAAAGTGATGAAGAAAATGAAAGGCACGGCCGACCGAGTTTTGATTGATGCGCCTTGCAGCGGAATTGGGGTATTGAAAAGAAATCCGGACAGCAAATGGAAACTGGAACCTGAATTTGTAGAAAACATCATTAAAACACAGGCCGAAATATTAGAGAATTATTCCCAGTTGGTAAAACCGGGTGGTAAGTTGGTGTATGCCACCTGCTCTATTTTTCCTTCTGAAAATGAAAAACAAGTGCACGGTTTTTTGAAAAATCATCCTGAATTTGAATTTGAAAAAGAACATAAAGTTTCTCCGGCCAAATCTGGTTTTGATGGGTTTTATATGGCGTTGATAAGGCGGGTGGAGTAGTTTTTTATTGAGGATTTTGAATGTTAGATGTTGAATGTTGGATTGTTGTTTGGAATTATGAATGTTAAATTTTGGATGTTGAATTGTTAATTGTCATGAAGTCTTGCAGTCGTGCTGTCTTTGAACTTAAAACTTTATACTTTAAACTTTAAACTTTAAACTTTAAACCTTAAACTTTTTACGCTTTCTGGTGCTCGTCTGCGACGAGTACCTACTTATATTAGCTTATAAATTATAGCGTTTGCAACGCGGATAACACTTTCGAAATGACTGATTCAATGTAAGTTATTACGATGATATTATATTTTTACGTTAACCCACAACAGACCCTGAAACAAGTTCAGGGCATGGTTCGGGATGACGCGTTCGGGATGACGGTTCGTAGTAACGTCATGCTGAACTTGTTTTAGCATCTGCCTGTTAATTAATCCCAATCATGTGCGCAATCCATCATACAAATCGATCAATTCAGGATTCCTTTCTTTTATTAAATTCCATTTCCAATCCTTATGCCAATTTTTCAATTGTTTCTCTCTCTTAATTGTTAGGTTAATATTTGAGAAAACCTCATAATACAACAACTCATTTACACTGTACTTCTTTGTAAATACAGAACCATTTCCATCCTTATGTTGCTCAATCCTTCTAAGTAAATTTGATGTCATTCCAACATACAACACCGTTCTGTTTTTATTGCTGACTATATAAATAAAACTTTCTTTCATTAAGTAATTATTAAAATGTTATGATTAGTACCGTGTCATGCTGAATTCATTTCAGCATCTGTAAGTACAGTGCTTTAATTATAATTCGTTGTTCTCTTCATCGTTTTTGCTGCATTTATTCATATTATAATTTGTTGTTCTCTTCAATATCCGTGGCTTCGTTTATTCAAATTATAATTCGTTGTTCTCCTCAGCAGATCCCGAAACAAGCCTGCCTGCCGGCAGGCAGGTTCGGGATGACGGTTCAGGGAGACGGTTCGGGATTACGTGTTCTGATTAAAGCGTCAGAATCGGAAAATTACTCAAGTAATTTCCCAATCTCCTCCTCAAATTTCTCCATCGTGAACTGCCGAGACCATTGCATGGCTTTGGTGCTTTGCCGGGTGTAGATTTCAGGATGCTGCAGGTAGTTTTCTATTGTGGTGACAATTTCATCGACGTTGGGGTTAACTAGAGAACCTCTTTCGCCATTGGCGAGCATGTAGGGAATGCAGGAGACTTTACCGGTTATTGGCAAACAACCCCAAAACATCGCTTCTGCCACTGCTTTTGGCCAGCCTTCGGATTGGGAAATAAACAGTAAAAAACTGGAAGTTTGATAAGCTTTTTTTATGATTTCTTTGTCGCAATTTCCGTGTAATATCACCTCATTGCCTAAGTCATTTGCAGAGATGTATTGTTCCAATGCAGCGCGTTCCGGCCCTTCACCGTAAATGTGGAGCTGCACCTGATGTCCGTTTTCTTTTAGTTTTTGTATGACGGCGACGCTCAATAAAGGTTGCTTTCCTTTGGTGAGTGCGCCAACGAAGAGGAAGCTGATCAGCGCGTCATGCTGAACTTGGTTCAGCATCTGCCTATGCAGTGGTTCATTTTTGTTTTGTGCCTCCCTTCGACTCCGCTCATGGCAGGTTAGCGACGAGGCAAGATGTTGATTTTGGTTTATATCATGAGACCCTGAAATAAATTCAGGGCTTGGTTCAGGATGACGTTGGATTTCCTCAAGTTCTGTTTCCGAATAGGAAGCCGTGAAAAAAGGAACAATGTTTTTAGTTTGGTTTGGCCATTCGCCATACACCAAGACTTTCATGTTTTTGGTTAAAAAAGTGTTGCTTAACAACCATTTTTGCAATCGGTAGCTCCAGGGCTGCTTCGCTTTTGGATCCCAGTTGCCGGCATATTTGGCAGTTTTTGATTTGTTGGGAAACAGTATTTGCACAAAACATCCCAGCAATCCGATGTTTCCCGGGCAACGGAGGTGAATGTGGTTGGCCCAATCCATCGCTTTATATATGCTGTAAGCTGTTTTTGGCAAAACCAACAATGTTTTTAGCGCACTTTTAAATGTTAACACATCAAAAGCGGCAATTGGGATTAGCTGAATATTTTTATGATTGTAGTTGGTTTCTATACTCGTTATTCCTCCCTCACAAATTGGTGCCACAATTTTTATTTCTGATGCATTCGGCGTCCATAAATTCATTTCACGCACGTAGGGTTCATAAGAGAAAATGGTGTTTTCTTTGAGTTTATGGGCGGCGTGAGTGATGATTGCGAATTTCATAGTTTCCCTTGAGGGATTTCTTTAGGGTAAATATATTGCTTATATGTGTATTTATAAAGTTAAAAATCCCGCTCTTCTAACTCTATGGACTTCACAAAGCATAGTAATTGCTATTTTCATATACCTTATAACAATTATAAATAAATTTTATTTAGTATCCTTATTATTCCATAAATGGAAAAAGAAATTAAAACTAAATAATTCAATGAAACTAATTTAATTGATATCCTATTTTCTTTTTCTAAATCATCATAAAATACAATAGTCATTATAAATACTGGTATTAACCATCTTAATTCCACATAGGAAATAATTATAAATGAAAAAATCATCAATATGGCTAAAGTGGCGATTGGCACAAAATACTTTAATTCAATTCTTCTGGTTTTATATACTTGATTTAATGAAAATAATATGATAATAAGCAGCATTAGCCCGAGTTGTCGCGTACCATAAAAAATAGAAAAAACAAAATCTTTAAAAAATTCTTTAATCGTTAACTGATAATCTTGGGTTATTCCTTTTAAAACCCCATTGGGAAGCGATTCTTTGCCATGTAGCTTTAAATATTGTTGGGTTTGTTCCCAAGAAGGATGCTGTCCATTTTCTAATTCCCCTTTGTTTACCATAATTTGCGCTAAATATTGGCGTTGTGCCCAAGTTACATTCATAGTTTCCGGAGGTGATTTTTTATCAAATGATAAAGTCCCGTTCTCTTTTATTGAAGGTAAATTAAACACTAAAAATACAATAAAAACAAGAAACGGAATTAAAGATTTTTTGTTAAATTTAATTTTCGATTTGAATAATATATACAATCCCAAAATAATTATTGGCAGATAAACCAAAAAAAGTTGTCTGGTAAAAAAAGCGACCACCAAAGCCGTTAACGTCAAATTAATGTTTGTACTCTTATTGTTGGTAACCCTATATATTCCATCTAAAAAAATGACTAAAGCAACGATAAATAAAATATCGTTAATCCCTGCGTAGAAAAAACCAATTGTACTGACATAAAACATCATATAACCATAAAACAACAAGTCCTTTTTCTCGCCCATTTTATAGAAATAAAACAACAGTAACAACAGAAGTATTACATTTACCAATCTGAGCGCGATAAAGCTGTTTAGAAAAAAGGATAATGGATAAACAAGCAACATATAGGGAATAGATATGTTTTGTTTAATTGCTTCAATCCAACCTTCATTATTTATCAATTCCAAATCTGCTAAAAATAAACTTTCATCCCCTCCACCAGCTGGCTTGTTTAAAAAATAATAGGCGGCAATAATACTGTACAACACCATGAGACAGATAAATACAATTTTTAAGAACTTTAATATTTTATTCTGCATATTTCACAATTTTTTTTACAACTTCCTCAACGTCCAACTCATAATACATAGGCAAACGCACCAATCTGGCAGTAAAATTATCACTGTTTATTAATTCTCTTCCATCGTGTTTTTCTTTATAATATGGACTTGAGTGCAGACTGATGTAATGAAACACCGCCAAAATATCACAGCTTTTCAAATGCGCAATAATGGCTGTGCGTTGCTCCAGCGATTCACAAACCAAATAAAACATGTGGGCATTGTTTGTTGCATCATTTGGAGTGGTCATTGTTTTTATATTGTTATTAATTGCCCAATCTTTTAAATGGCTATTATAATAGTGCCAATGTTCC
>PHDE01000006.1 GCA_002842505.1 Bacteroidetes bacterium HGW-Bacteroidetes-3
CTCACGATAGACACCCTTGCTCTTGGCTAACGATTCCCATTGGCAGGCTCGTTCGGGATTTGCACCCTATAGATATATGGTATGCGTAGCGCACAATAAAAAGGCTACTGAATTTATTTTCAGTAGCCTTTTTTTATTTTATGAAGTATCTTTTATCTTATCAGTTTTTTAAATTTGATTCTTTTTGGCGTTAAATCGCCACCCAATCTTTTTTTCTTATTTTCTTCATAATCAGTAAAAGAGCCTTCAAAGAAATAAACTTCAGAATTTCCCTCGAAAGCCAAAATATGTGTACAAATTCGGTCTAAAAACCAACGGTCGTGACTGATAATTACTGCGCAGCCCGCAAAATTTTCCAAACCTTCTTCTAAAGCGCGTAGCGTATTGATGTCTAAATCGTTTGTTGGCTCATCTAACAACAACACGTTTCCTTCTTCACGCAAAGTCATCGCCAAATGCAACCTGTTTCTTTCACCGCCCGAAAGTGTGCTTACTTTTTTATTCTGGTCACTTCCCGAAAAATTAAATCTGCTTAAATAAGCGCGAGAATTTACCTGTCGGCCGCCCATTAAAACCAATTCCTGTTCATCGGCAAAATTTTGCCAAATCGTTTTTTCAGGATCAATGTTGGAATGACTTTGGTCAACATAGGCTATTTTGGCAGTTTCACCCACAATAAACTCGCCTTTATCAGGCTTTTCCTCCCCCATAATCATTTTGAAAATGGTGGTTTTACCGGCACCATTCGGACCAATAACACCAACTATTCCAGCTTGGGGAAGCTTAAAATTTAAATTTTCATACAATAATTTATCACCAAACGCTTTTGAAACGCCAATCGCATCAATAACATTTGTCCCTAAACGCGGACCGTTAGGAATATAAATTTCCAATTTTTCATCCAATTGATTTTGATCCTGGCTCATTAACTTGTCGTAATTCGACAAACGCGCTTTTGATTTTGCGTGACGGCCTTTTGGCGCCATTCTCACCCATTCCAACTCCCGTTCCAGCGTTTTTTGGTGTTTGGATGCTTGTTTGGATTCTTGCGCTAATTTTTTCGATTTTTGCTCTAACCAAGTAGAGTAATTTCCTTTCCAAGGAATTCCTTCACCCCTGTCCAGTTCCAAAATCCAACCTGCCACGTTATCTAGAAAATATCGATCGTGCGTTACGGCAATAACAGTTCCTTTATATTGCTGCAAATGATTTTCTAACCAATGCACAGATTCCGCATCTAAATGGTTGGTAGGCTCATCCAACAATAAAATATCAGGTTCCTGCAACAGCAATCGGCACAAAGCCACCCTTCTGCGTTCACCTCCTGAAAGATTTTTAATTGGCGTGTCTCCGTCTGGCGTTCTTAAGGCATCCATCGCAATTTCTAGCTTTGTGTCCAATTCCCAAGCATTTGATGCGTCAATTTTATCTTGAAGCACCGCTTGTTGCGCCATTAATTTATCCATTTTGTCGGCATCGGAATACACTTCTTCCAAGCCGAACAGTTCATTTATTTTGTTGTATTCTTCTAAAATGGCAACGGTTTCGGCAACGCCTTCTTTTACCACATCCAATACCGTTTTGGTATCATCCAATTGCGGTTCCTGTGATAGAAATCCGACCGAATATCCCGGTGCAAAAACCACATCACCCTGATAATTTTTTTCAATTCCGGCAATAATTCTAAGCAAAGTAGATTTACCCGAACCGTTTAAACCTAAAATCCCAATCTTAGCTCCGTAAAAGAAACTTAAATAAATATTTTTTAAAACCGGTTTGTTTGCTCCTTGGTAAGTTTTTGTTAAACCTGCCATTGAAAAAATCACCTTATTATCGTCTGCCATTTTTTGAGTTGTTTGTTATGTTGTTTTGCTTTTTGTTTCAAGTTTCAAGTTTCAAGTTTTTCTTAAATATATATTTTTTTTAAAAACTTTTTCCGTATAAATAATAGTTCCCCCCTTCGGGGGTTAGGGGGCTTTAAACCCTTCCTTTCAATGCGTTAAACACCCAGGCGATGGCGAAAAATCCAACTCCTACGGAAGCAAATCCCCAGCCGGCTATGTCATTATATCGAAAAGCTCCAAGCGCGATAAGTCCAACGCCAACTACAAGCATAATAAATGTTGCCCAAGCCAATACCGTATTTTTATTCATTTTATATGGTTATTTGTTAAATTGAATTTCTAAAAAATAAATTGCAGTTTGCAAATATCGTAATTTTCAGCTACAAAAATACAAAAAAACGCACTCTTTAGGAGTGCGTTAAATTAAAATAAAAGTAAAAATTAGCTATTATAAAACTGGGCTGACTCAGTTTTTTTTTATTTAAATTATTTGAACTTAATTCTATTTACAATGGCATTTGCGTTAGGGATTGAAGAGGAAATCCTTTTTTGAGGCTTTTTGCCGAGAAAAAGATTGCAACGAAAAGCCCGACCCAAAGGGAACGCCCAGAAAAACTATACATAAATTCCCGTTTTTATTAGAATTAGACCTATTATTTATACAACCTTTCTTAATTTTTCTTCAACTTTATTGTTTTTAGAAATAACTTCAAATTGATTGGAGGTGTTATTTTCGCCTCCTGCTTTTAAAGCTTTCTCGCCTGCAAAAAATGTTTTATGATCATCACCAAGATTTGATCCCGCCATTCTTTGATGTTTTACACAAGCAACACCTTTACGAATTTCCTGTCTCTGAACACCTTTTACATAAGCCAACATCCCTTCTTCTCCAAAATAGCCTTCAGTTAAATTATTCATATCAAGTGCTGTTGTATGATAAGTTGGTAACGTAATTAAGTGATGAAAAATGCCTGCATATTTTGCGCCATCGATTTGGAACGTTCTAATTTTCTCATCTGCACGATCGCACAATTGTGAATCATCATATTGTTCATCCATTAAATTATTTCTATCATAGTCTGTCATATTTTCACCTTCCGAAAGCATTTCTTCATATACCTGATTGCGGAAATTTAATGTCCAATTAAAAGATGGTGAATTATTGTAAACCAATTTAGCATTTGGCACAACTTCTTTAATTCTGTTTACCATATTTGCGATTTGTTTCACATTTGGTGTTGGAGTTTCAATCCAAAGTAAATCTGCTCCATTTTGAAGACTGGTAACACAATCTAACACAACTCTATCTATATTAGAGCCATCTTTAAATTTATACAATCCATTTGGCAATCTTACAGGACGCACTAATTTACCATCTCTTTTAAGAAACACATCATCTTCTTCAGCATCATTTATATCAATTTCTTCCGCTTCTATAAAGGCTAAATATTGAGAAGCTAAATCTCCTGGTTCATTGCTAACCGGTAATTTCTGCGTTAAACTGGCGCCTTCAGAATCTGTTCTTGCAACAATAATTCCATCATCCACGCCCAATTCTAAAAACGCATACCGAATAGCATTCAGTTTGGCAATAAAATCTTCATGAGGCACCGTAACTTTTCCATCTTGATGACCACATTGTTTGGCATCAGAAACTTGATTTTCAATTTGAATCGCACAAGCGCCAGCTTCAATCATTTTCTTTGTTAACAAATAAGTAGCTTCTTCATTCCCAAAACCAGCATCAATATCAGCAATAATAGGAACTATATGTGTTTCAAAATTATCAATTTGATCTTGTACATCTTCCCCTTTTTCAAGTCTTCTAAACAAATCATTTAACTCAATAGCATCTGCTTGACGCAAAAAATCATAAATTTCTTTAATTAAGGCCGGAACAGAAGTTTTTTCGTGCATCGATTGATCTGGCAATGGTCCAAATTCTGAGCGCAGTGCTGCCACCATCCAACCAGACAGGTATAAATATCTTTTACTTGTTGTTTTATGGTGCTTTTTAACAGCAATCATATTTTGTTGCGCAACAAAACCGTGCCAACAACCTAATGATTGTGTGTAATTTGAAACATCTGCATCATATTCTGCCATATCTTTTCTCATAATGGCAGCTGTATATTTTGCGATATCTAAACCTGTTTTAAAACGATTTTGCGCAACCATTCTAGCTGCAGTTTCAGGATTTATTGCATTCCAAGTATTTCCATACTTGGTTTTAAGATCTCTTACAGTTTGTAAAGCAGAACTATAATTACTTTGTGCTAAATTTTTCATAATTTTGTCTTGTATTTAATTTTTATGGTTATTTATATGAATCACCCTTTAATTTCGCGGTTTTTGGGTGGTTTTTTTATAGGTATTTATAAGCTTTTAAGGTTAAGAATTCTTCAAATTTTTCTGAAATGACCAGTGAATCAAATAATTCGATGGCCAAGTTAAATTTTCCGTTTTTGAAGGCATCTTCCCCAACCAACGCTGTAATTTGATGAATTTCAGACTCCAACAATTCAATATATAGTTCAACGGTAAATTTTCTTCCGTCTGCCAATTCACAATTATTATGAAGCCATTGCCACAATTGCGTTCTCGAAATTTCGGCTGTTGCAGCGTCTTCCATTAAATTGTACAACGCTGCAGCGCCATTTCCCGACAGCCAGGATTCCAGATATAAAATGCCAACATTGATATTTTTACGAATTCCGTCTTCGGTAATCGTTCCTTTTGGCTGCTCCAACAATTGGGATTCCGTAATCTTTAAATCATCTCTTTTTTTATCAATTTGATTGGGCGCTGGCATAAATTGGTTAAAAACTTCTAAAGCTACAGGTACCAATCCCGGATGCGCTACCCAAGTGCCATCGTGACCATTTTTTGCTTCTCGCTCTTTATCGGCTCTCACTTTTTCGTAAGCGATGCTGTTGGCCTCATCATCATTTTTTACAGGAATTTGCGCCGCCATTCCGCCCATTGCGTGAACATTTCGCTTGTGGCAACGCTGAATCACCAGCAAGGAATAAGCTTCCATAAAAGGTGAAGCCATAGTTACCTGACTTCTATCTGGCACAACAAAACCTTTATGGTTCCTAAATTTTTTGATATAGGAAAAAATATAGTCCCATCGTCCGCAATTCAATCCAGCTATATGGTCTTTCAATTCATAAATAATTTCATCAATTTGAAAACTTGCGGTGATGGTTTCAATTAAAACAGTTGCTTTGATAGTTGCTTGTTTTATGCCGAAGTATTCTTGAGAAAACACAAAAACTTCATTCCACCAGCGGGCTTCCAAATAATGCTCCAATTTTGGCAAATAGAAATATGGACCCGATTCATTTGTCAACAATTGTTTGGCATTGTGAAAAAAGTAGAGGCCAAAATCGACCAAAGAACCCGACATTTGTTCTTCATTCATCAACAAATGTTTTTCATTCAAATGCAATCCTCTTGGCCTCACCAAAAGTGTTGCAACGGTTTCATTTAATTTATATTCCTTTCCGTTTTCATTTGAAAAAGAAATGGTTTTTTTGATGGCATCTCGCAAATTTTGTTGTCCTTCCATTAAATTGCTCCAAGTTGGAGAATTGCTGTCTTCAAAATCGGCCATAAAAACTTTTGCGCCAGAATTTAATGCGTTGATAATCATTTTCCTGTCCACCGGACCCGTAATTTCAACCCTTCTGTCCAACAAATCCTTTGGCAATGGCGCGGCAGTCCAATCGCCTTCTCTAATGTCAACAGTTTCCCTTGGGAATTCGGGAAAATTCCCTTTGTCAAAATACGCTTGTTGCGCAATCCTTCTTTCCAACAATTCCAAACGCTCACTGTTGAATTTTTCGTGCAGCTGCACTAAAAAATCCATCGCTTCATTTGTTAAAATATCCTCATAAGAATTTTTAACATCTTCTGAAAATGATACTGGGTGAATTGTTGTTTCATTAAATTTTTTCATGATGGTTTTATTTTTATGGGGCAAACATAAAAAAAAGTTTTTTACAAAACAAGCGAACGTTCGCTAAATATTAATTTTAGATAAATTTTTATTATTTCGCTAAAAAACATACCTTTGTTTTATGAATATCGAAGAAGAATACATCCGTTTAATCTTTGGATTGAAATTGAAGCAAATAAGAACAGAGAAAAATCTGTCTTTATTTGGACTTTCCAAGCTTACAAATATTTCAAAATCGTACCTAAACGAAATTGAAAAAGGCAAAAAATATCCAAAAACAGATAAAATTGCACTTTTGTCGCAAGTGCTGGAGGTTCCTTATGACAATATGGTTTCTTTAAAACTAGACAAAAACCTAGCGCCATTAGGGGAAATATTGCAATCTAAAATTTTAAAAGAAATTCCGTTGGATTTATTTGGCATTCAGGAAGCCGATTTGATCGACATTATTTCAAACGCGCCTGCCAAGGTAAATGCGTTTATAAGTACGTTAATCAAGATTGCCCAAAACTACAACTTGTCGCGTGAAAGTTTCTTTTTGGCGGCTTTGCGTTCTTACCAGGAAGCGCACAACAATTATTTTGAAGACATTGAAATCAGTGTTGAAAAATTTGCAAAAGCCTATCAAATAAATTTAGAGGAAAAAATAAAATCGAGCGATTTAGAAGAAATATTGGTAGAAGAATTTAATTATAAAATAGTTGAAAACGGACTTTCCTCTTACATAAACCTAACGGAATTAAGATGCGTGTTTATTCCAAAAACAAACACTTTATTGTTAAGCGACGTTATAGACGAGTCGCAAAAAACTTTTATTTTCGCAAAAGAACTCGCTTACAATTATATGAATTTAAAGGAAAGGCTCTATACCTTTTCATGGATTAAATTTGAAACTTTCGACCAGGTTTTAAATAATTTTATGGCATCTTATTTTGCCGGCGCGCTCATCATTCCAAAAAAAGCCATCGAAAATCAGCTGAAAACATTTTTTGAGCAAGAAAAATGGGACGGAGACAATTTCAATAAAATGATTGCCCATTTCACCGATTCGCCCGAAACTTATTACCAACGTTTGACAAACATTTTGCCAAAAGTGTTTCATTTTAAAAACTTGTTCTTTTTGCGTTTCACCAATAAAAATGGCGAAAACAGGTACAAACTTTCGAAAGAACTTCACATAACCCAGCAACAGCCGCCAACCGCCAACGAAACTCATGAGCGTTATTGCAGAAGGTGGATTTCTATTGATCTTTTAAACAGAGTTGGCAAAAATGAAATTATTTCCGACATCCAAATTTCAAATTATCCGGGAAATGAATTGAGTTATTTGGTGTTTTCAAGTGCCACTAAAGATCCATTTAAAGAAAATCACAATCGGAGCATCAGTATTGGTTTGCTAATTTCACCGCTTTTAACAAGTAAAATTAACTTTATAAACGATCCAAATATTAAATCCAAAAAAGTTGGCGTTACTTGTGAACGCTGTCCAATAACCGATTGTGATGTTCGCGTTGTTGAAGCTATTGAACTTCAAAAAATGGCCAAAAATGAAGAAATCGCCAATTCGGTTCAACAAATCTTAAAGGATTTTTCCTAAAACTGCATTGGAACTTCTATAAAAAGCAATTCGGAATTGCTGTTGGCTTTTATGGCTATGCTTTTGGTTTCTGAAATTCCGATGGCATCTCTTTTTCCTAAAATTTCACTGTCAATGGTGATTTCACCTTCAACAACCATCACATACAATCCGTGATTTTCCGATTTTAGTGGGTAGCTAAACTCCGAATTTTCGTCCAAATCAATTCTTGAAATCAACGCATCCTGATGAATTTTTAAGGAGCCTTCCAATTTTTCATCTAAGGAAGAAACCAAAATTTGGAGCTTGTTTTTTCTTTCTGAAGGATCAAATTTTTGTTGGTCATACCTTGGTTCCACCTCATTTTTATTTGGAAAAATCCAAATTTGAAACAAATTTATTTCTTCAATTGGCGAATTGTTCATTTCAGAATGCTGCAAACCGCTTCCGGCGGACATCACTTGCACTTCTCCTGTTTCAATGGCAATCCATTTATTTCCCATAGAATCTTTATGTTTCAAAGCGCCTTTTAAGGGAATGGTGATAATTTCCATATTGTCATGGGGATGTGTTCCAAAGCCCATTCCACCTTGAATTACATCATCGTTTAAAACCCGTAACGCCCCAAAATTCACTTTTTCAGGATGGTAATAATTCGCAAAACTAAATGAATAATTCGCGTTTAGCCATCCGTAATTTGCTTGGCCTCTATCAGTTGATTTATATATTAATTTTTTCATTTTGTTTTTATATTCATCTGTTTATCTAATTTTATCTAAAATTTCATTCAATGTTTTCGCTTCTTCTTCCGTAATTGAATTCATTTGGTTGCCAAGCTCTTCAATTTTAATTTTATCCAATAATTTTAAGCCTTTTTCTGAAATTTTCACATAAACCACGCGTCTGTCGTTCTCGCAACGGGTTCTTTCAATCAAACCTTTATCGCATAATTTATCCATAAGCCTGGTGGCGTTTGGCGATTTTTCAATCATTCTTTCCTTCACCGAATTCACTGTTACCGCTTCATTGGCGCCCTTCAATATTCGTAAAATATTGTATTGCTGATTGGAAATTTTAGATGGTTTTAAAATTTCATTGCCAACAGTATTGAGCCAATTCGCCGTATATTTTATATTAATTAGCGCCTTAACTCTTTCGTTCGGAAATTTTGAATTGATGTCTTTTGAAATATCGCCCATAATTACAGTGCTTTTTCTAACTCATCAACAAGAATTTGAAGGTTTGCTTTTAAGTGAGCATTTACGATTTCCCCTTCTTTAAAATTTTCATTGAAGGAAGGAAAAGGCATGCTTCCAATAATATTTCCGCCATTGAAAGGAAACCTTTCCAAAGCAATATTTAAAACTGATTGTCCGCCCCTAATTCCCGGTGAAGTGCTCAATAATAACATAGGTTTGTTTCTCCAAACCTTACCTTCAATTCTTGAAAGCCAGTCAAATACATTTTTAAAAGCGGTTGAATAAGCACCATTGTGTTCGGCCAACGAGATTACAAATCCGTCCGC
Organism: Bacteroidetes bacterium HGW-Bacteroidetes-3; assembly: GCA_002842505.1. Taxonomy (GTDB): domain Bacteria; phylum Bacteroidota; class Bacteroidia; order Flavobacteriales; family Flavobacteriaceae; genus Lutibacter. The sequence continues at coordinate 8,910 of PHDE01000006.1, forward strand.
TTTCTCAATAATTTCATTCAAAGCCAACACGCCTTTTGAAAATCCTTGCCCATTTTCAACATCCACCGAAAATAACGGAATGTCAAAATCATTTAAATCCACTTTTGTCAATGTTACATTTTTAACCAATCCGCCCGCATATTCTGCCAATATTTTATTGATTGAATTTTTACTTGAACTTCCGCTTAGGGTAACTATATTTTTTGTCATAATTTTTGTCTTAATTTTAATTGATGATGCAAATGTACATAAATTATTTTTAATTACCTAGGTATTTATTTACAGGGTATTTAAATAAGGCGGTTTCACATTCATTTTGTACTTTAGCACCTCTTGAAAAGATCAATTAAAATGGACATTAACTTCAATAAAAACGAAGATTTCAACAAACTTCAATTATCGGCACTTAAAAGGAAATTGGTAAACGTTTATAAAGGCGGCGGTGAAAAAAGAACTGAAAAACACAAAGGCAACGGAAAGTTAACGGCAAGGGAACGCATCGATTATCTTTTTGACACCAACAGTGATTCCATAGAAATTGGCGCTTTGGCAGGTGAAGAAATGTACCAAGAACACGGTGGTTGTCCGTCGGGCGGCGTTATCGTTAAAATTGGCTACATCAAAGGAAAACAATGCATTGTGGTGGCGAATGACGCAACGGTAAAAGCAGGTGCCTGGTTTCCGATTACGGGAAAAAAGAATTTACGTGCTCAGGAAATTTCTATGGAAAATAAATTACCCATTATTTATTTGGTGGACAGTGCCGGGGTTTATTTGCCGATGCAAGACGAAATTTTTCCGGATAAAGAACACTTCGGAAGAATTTTTAGGAACAATGCGGTAATGAGCAGTATGGGAATTACACAAATTGCCGCGGTTATGGGAAGTTGTGTTGCCGGCGGAGCCTATTTGCCCATTATGAGCGATGAAACTATTATTGTGGACAAAACCGGAAGCATATTTTTAGCGGGAAGCTATTTGGTGAAAGCTGCCATTGGCGAAAATATAGACAATGAAACCTTGGGTGGTGCAACGGCACATTGTGAAATTAGCGGGGTGGCCGATTATAAAGCAAAAGATGATACTGATGCTTTGGATAAAATAAAGTCCATTGTTGATAAGATTGGCGATTATGATAAAGCTGGCTTTAACAGAATAAAAACCGTGAATCCTATTGAAAATCCGGAAGATATCTTCGGAATTTTACCTGCCACAAGAACCGACCAATATAATATGTTGGAAATCATCAAACGTTTGGTCGACAATTCTGAAATTGAGGAATATAAAAAAGACTACGGAAAAACCATTATTTGCGGTTATGCACGCATTGAAGGTTGGGCGGTTGGCATCGTGGCAAACCAACGAAAAGTAGTTAAAAACGCTAACAAAGAAATGCAGTTTGGCGGCGTTATTTATTCTGATTCTGCTGATAAAGCAACCAGATTTATAGCCAATTGCAACCAGAAAAAAATTCCGTTGGTGTTTTTGCAGGATGTGACCGGATTTATGGTTGGCAGCAAAAGCGAGCACGGCGGCATTATAAAAGACGGTGCAAAAATGGTGAACGCAGTAAGCAATTCCGTTGTTCCAAAATTTACGGTGGTGATAGGGAATTCTTACGGCGCAGGAAATTACGCAATGTGCGGCAAAGCTTATGATCCGAGACTTATTGTGGCTTGGCCTTCTGCCCGACTTGCGGTGATGGGCGGCGAGCAGGCTTCAAAAGTGTTGTTGCAAATTGAAACGGCTTCGCTTAAAAATAAAGGAGAAGAAATCACCAAAGAAAAAGAACAAAAAATATTGGAACACATTCAGCAAAAATATGATACACAAACATCGCCCTATTATGCCGCAGCACGGTTGTGGACCGATGGCGTGATCAATCCGCTCGACACCAGAAAATGGATTGGAATGGGCATTGAAGCCGCAAATCATGCGCCTATTGAAAAACAATTTAATTTAGGGATAATTCAGGTTTAAAATTATTGTAAAAACAGCCAGTAATAATTACATTTGCATCACGTAAAAATATAGAAAACAGTATGGGAAGAGCTTTCGAATTCAGAAAAGGAAGAAAATTGAAAAGATGGGCTGCTATGGCGAAAACCTTTACCAGAATTGGGAAGGATATTGTGATGGCGGTAAAAGAAGGTGGCCCAAATCCAGAAAGTAATGCGCGATTAAGAGCGGTAATTCAAAACGCCAAGGCAGCCAATATGCCTAAAGAAAATGTTGAGCGTGCCATTAAAAAAGCGACCGATAAAGATACTGCCAACTATAAAGAAGTGCTGTTTGAAGGCTACGCACCACACGGAATTGCGCTCGTAATTGAGACCGCAACCGACAATAATAACAGAACCGTTGCCAACGTGAGAGCGGCTTTTAATAAATGTAACGGAAATTTTGGAACTTCGGGTTCGGTAGTTTTTATGTTCGACCATACGTGCAATTTTCTGATAAAAGTGGAAGATCTTAAAATGGATTTGGAAGAATTTGAATTAGAGCTGATAGACTTTAATGTGGAAGAAGTTTTTGAGGATGAAGAAGGAATTTTAATTTATGCGCCTTTTGAACAATTTGGAGCCATTCAAAAATATTTGGAAGAAAATAATATAGAAATTATTTCCTCAGGTTTTGAAAGAATTCCTACCACCACCACCAAACTTTCTGAAGAAGAACAAGCCGATGTTGAAAAATTATTGGATCGATTGGATGAAGATGACGATGTACAAAACGTTTATCACTCAATGGAAATGTAATACTTATGATTTTATTTGGCAAAAAACACTTTGTATTAAAGCATCAAACGCCAAAGGAAATTATTTGTCCGAACTGTAATTCAGAAAATTCCACCAAAGTCTCTGTTATAGGGATTTACAAACACCTAATACACATTCCATTTATATCTGGAGGAAAGTCGGGCATATCAACTTGCACCAATTGCAACGAAACTTTTAGGTTTCTCAATATGCCAAATTCAATTAAATTAGCTTATTATGAACTTAAGGAAACCGCCAAAACACCTATTTGGTTTTACACGGGTTTGATAGGAATAAAAGTGCTGGTTTTGGTTAAAATATTCAGTCGGTATTTTTAAAAGTACGAAGACGGAAGACGGGAGTCCGAAGTTCAATAACCCTTTTTAAAAAATTCCAATGTTTTGGTTCGGTCGATTTTATTTGTTTCGGTTTCCATAAAATTTTCTAAAAAATAGATTTCCTTCGGAATTTCGTATTTTGAAAGTAACTTCGAGTTTTTCATTTCTTTAATTATAGCCGTCTTCCTTGAATTTTTTAATTCTTCAATAATTGATTCTTCCAAGACAAGAATCAATTTTTCTCCAAAAATCTCCTCTTTTTTTCCGGCGACAAAAAATCTGTTTTTAATAATTGTTCCTAATTTTTCTTCAATTTGCTCGGGAATTAATTTGATGCCACCAGAATTTATAACATTATCATATCGGCCAAGCCAACTAAATTCAGTGGCAGAAATGAGTTCAACCAAATCGTTGGTCACCACTTTTTCTTCTGAAATTGTAGGCGCATCAATAATCAGGCAGCCTCTATCATCCAAAGAAATTTTAATGTTAGGAAATATTGTATAATTAGATTGCTTCGCTCCGATCGCAAAATGGTTGAGTTTTTTAACAGCAATATGCGTAATGGTTTCTGTCATTCCGTAAGTGGCTAAAATTTCTGTTTTAACCTCCTGAATTTTGCCCAACAATTCATTTGAAACCGTGCCACCGCCAATAATCAGTTTTTTTATTTTATGGATATCAGGCAAAGAATTGTGCAATTGCATAGGAACCATAGCTGAAAAATCGTAGTTTTTATCATTATTTTTTAGCGGATTTGAAGCTGGCTCCAAAATATCCAAATGCCAGCCCAAGGTTAAAGCTCGTACCAACATCATTTTACCGGCAATATAATTTGGTGACAAACACAACAGTGCTGCAGTGTTTTCAAATAAATTGAAATACTCGCCTGTTGCTTTGGCGCTGTTAATCATTTGTGCTTTTTGAAGCTGAATAATTTTCGGATTTCCCGTTGAACCGGAAGTTTTTACTTCAACAAAAGAATTCTCATCAAACCAATCAATTAAAAAATCAGCCACTTCAACAGAAATTTCATTGGAGAAATCGATTAATGCTGCTTTAGAATCAAATGATTTTCCCTGTAATTTAAATGCGCTATGGAATGTATTGTTTTTCAATGGTTCAATGGTTCAATCGTTTATTTGTTTAAACGTTTAATCGTGTGATTGTTAATTTAATGATGAATTATTTTTTTTCCTCATTATAATTCCCCCTTCGGGGGTTAGGGGGCTATTTTTTGCAATAAACTCCTCTTCTTTAAATTCCAACGGCTTAAATACGCAGCCAGTTAATTTTTCTTTCCAATTGGTCCAGCCATATTTTTTTGAAAACAATAACAAAATCAGTGGATACAATACAAATACCGGCACAAACATTTCATAATCCAGCGACGGTTCAGAAACATCTACCAATAAAGCATCTGTTTGAAAAACCGTCCAGTTTGTGGTGACCAAAACCGCCGCAACAATATTATTTGCCGCGTGAAAACCCAAAGCCAGTTCCGTTCCTTCATCCATCAAAGTGAATATTCCCAGCACCAATCCTGTTCCAATATAATAAACCATTGTAAACCAGCCCAATTTCTCCACTTCCGGATTTAAGCCGTGCAATAAACCAAAGATTGCGGAAGTTAGAATTAATGGCATAAAAGCGTTTTTAAACCACGTTCCAAATCCCTGCATTAAATAACCCCTGAACAACAATTCTTCCATACTGGTTTGGATGGGCAAAAACAAGAACGAAATGAGCAACAATATAAAAAACGGAATGGGTTTAAAATTCCAGACATAATCTTCAGGTGCCATAAAATAGCCAATAGCCACCATAAATAATCCAACAATTGCCCAAACTGAAAACGCATAAAAAACACGTTTCCAATCTACTTTTTCACGGCTGGTAATTAGGGTCACAATTTTTCTTTTATGAATTAATTTTATGCCTAAAAACAAGGACAGCAATCCAAACAAAAAGGAAATTAACATCAACAAAAGATACAAATTTGCATCCATTTCTAAATTTGCAAAATTAGATTTCGCAGCCAACATAAACGTTTCCATATCGCCAGCGTACAAGTAAGCGACTAACGATAAGGGAATAATTCCCATAAATTGCCAGCCAAAAAACAATAACATTAACGAGAGCAGGTAATCTGTCCAATCATTTTTTCCTTTATATGCTTGTTGTATAAATTTCACCTGTTTAAGTTTTATTTTTTAGCGGTAATCCCGAAAATTCGGGACTGTTCGCCATTAATCATTCCTTTGTGTGTCAAAATTTGTGATGCTCATTTCATTTTTATAATTTAACGTTCCATTTTATTTTGTTGTTGTAAAGCAAATTTTCGCCCTTCACTTCAAGCGGACTTTCAAAATTATTGGTAAATAAACTTCCTGTTCCCAAGCCCTGTGGCATTTTATTGTTTAGTGAATAAGTCCATTGCGCGATGGCGTTTAAACCAATATTGCTTTCCAAAGCCGAGGTAATCCACCAACCGATATTTTGCGTTTCAGCCAGCTGAATCCATTCTTCGCTTCCTTTAAATCCGCCCACCAAACTAGGTTTTAAAATAATGTATTGCGGCTTTATGGTTTGTAGGATTTTCCGCTTATCTGTTACATCAAAAACACCGATTAATTCTTCATCCAAGGCAATTGGAATAGGCGTTATTGCGCACAATTTGGCCATTTCATTAATTTGTCCTTGTTTTATGGGTTGTTCAATGGAATGAATTTCCAAATCGGACAATCTTTTTAGTTTTTCCAATGCTTCTGAACGAAGAAAACCGCCGTTTGCATCAACTCTCAGTTCAATTTCTTCGGAAGAAAATTCCTTTCTGATGCTTTTCAGCAAAGAAATTTCAGTTTCAAAATCGATGGCGCCAATTTTCAATTTTAAAGTTGAAAAACCAGCATCAATTTTTTCCTTGATTTGTTTTCTCATAAACACTTCAGTTCCCATCCAAATTAATCCGTTTATTTTTATGGAATCTTGAGATTCGGTAAATTTAGAAGGAAATAATTCAAAAGAATTTTCGCTTTTTACTGATAAAAAAGCCTGTTCTAATCCGAATTGTATGGAAGGAAATTCCGTGAGTTTCAGTAATAATTCTTCTTGATTTTTATTGATATTTTCACAAAGCCAAGCCAGCTTTTCTTCATAATCCGGTCTGTCATCGGCGCTCAATCCTTTAAAAACGGCACATTCCCCATAACCAATTTTATCATCGTCAACCACTTTTAAAAAATAGGTTTCCTTGGTGCGCAAAACACCTCTCGAGGTGCCGCTTGCCTGTTTAAAATTTAAAATATATTTTTGAAAAAATGCCTTCATCATTTTATTAAACGCGAAAGATACAAAATTTGAAAATTTATTTTATATTGGCAACGTAAATTAAAACTGTTTTATGGAGCTGCCTCAAATACCAAATTTAATTTATTACGCGATTCCTTTTTTCATCGTAACAGTGATTATTGAAGGCATTGCCATTTTCAAAAAAAATCCGGAAAACTACAACATTAAAGACACTTTTGCTTCTTTGGCAATGGGCATTGGAAATGTGTTGGTCAATTTATTAAGCAAATTAATTGTGGTTTTTGTCATCACTTTTTTATACGAAAATTTCAGATTGGCAACCATTCCGTTTACTTGGTGGGCGTGGTTATTGATTTTGTTTGCCGACGATTTTTGTTATTATTGGTTTCATAGAATCGGACACGAAAGTCGGTTTTTTTGGGCATCGCACATTATTCATCATTCTTCTCAAAAATACAATTTAAGCACCGCTTTGCGCCAGACTTGGACGGGAGGATTTTTTAGTTTTGTATTTTATCTGGCGTTGCCATTATTCGGTTTTCACCCTTTGATGATTTTCACCCAAATGTCTGTCAGTTTAATTTATCAATATTGGATTCATACCGAATTAATTGACAAAATGCCCCGTTGGTTTGAAGCCGTTTTCAATACACCATCGCATCACCGAGTTCATCACGGCTCAAATCCTTTGTATTTAGACCGAAATTATGCGGGAATTCTCATTATTTGGGACAGGTTATTTGGCACTTTCCAACCTGAATTAAAAGAAGAAAAAGTTGTTTACGGATTGCATTCAAATATAAACACCTACAATCCCGTGAAAATTGCGTTTCACGAATGGATTGCTATTTTTAAAGATGTCTTTTCAGCAAAAACTTCTTTTTTAAACAAGCTCAACTATTTCATTAAACCGCCGGGATGGAAACACGACGGTTCGGGCTTGCTTTCTGAAGATTTAAGAACAGCCTGGCTTATTGCACAGAAAAAAAATTCTGACCAATAGAAAAGTTGGACTAAAATTATTTGTTTATAATTTTAAACTGTCGCCAATAGGCAACAGAAATAATTCCTTTTTGGCCTTTGCGAATTTCTCAAATGCTTCTTTATGGTTTACTTTAATGTAGCCAAAAGTATCATAATGAACACCCAATATTTTGCTGCAATTTAAAAATTTACTCGCTTTTATGGCTTCATCCACACCCATCGTAAAATTATCACCAATCGGTAAAATTGCCAAATCGAGTTCTCCAATCACATCCGGAATTAGTTTCATATCGTAAGTTAAAGCAGTGTCTCCGGTAATATAGATTCGGTGATGGCTTGTTTCTATAACAAAACCTCCCGGTTGTCCGCCATAACTTCCATCAGGAAAAGAACTGGAGTGAATGGCATTTGTATAATGCACAGTCCCAAAATCGAATGTCCATTTTCCGCCGTGGTTCATTGGATGCCCTTTTATTCCTAAGTTTTCAAAATAAGTAACTATTTCAAAATTGGATATAACGATGGCTCCTGTACGTTTTGCGATGGCTTCAACATCTAAAATGTGATCTTGATGTGCGTGGGTGATTAAAATATAATCGGCCTGTAATTTATTGATGTCAACGTTTTTGGCTAATTCATTGCCTGAAATAAACGGATCAATTAAAAGCGTTTTGTCTTTGGTTTCGATACTCAAACTTGAGTGGCCTAAAAAAGTGATTTTCATATTGAAAAGTGTGTTAGATGATACACTGCAATTTAACAAAATAAATCCATAAAAAAACCACGAAAAAAGAATTTTCCGTGGTTTCCAACAAACAAATAAGCATTGTATTTATTAACAATTAATCATACTTATTATGCGTTCAAAAATTTAGATTTATTTTATCACAAAAGAAACATTGATAAAAATATTTCTTCCCATTCTTGGTATATTTTTCCAATCGGCAAAAGTGGAATAATACCTGTCGAAAATATTTTCCACACCTGTTTTTACAAAAATTTTATTTTCACCTTTATAAAAAGCATAAGACGCATTTGCGTTAACCACCGTATAGGCGTTGGTTGCATCTTCCCCATAAACGCTGCTGTAATTGTATTGTTTTTCAGCTCCTGACATCCCAAATTCAGCATCGAATAAATTGTTTTTATAACGCAACATCAGTCTATAATTTAGCGGACTAATCAAAGGCAAATTGTCATTGTCATTTCCTTTTCCTAAACTATAGCCTATCAATCCGTCCAATCTAATAGCATCAGAAATTGAATATTCACTCGAAAAATTTGCAGTAAATATAGTAGCATTATCTAAAGCTGTATACACTTTAACGCCATCGGCGCCTATGGTCATTCGGTCATAATTAGGATTCAATTTTCCAATAATATACTCTGAAATATAAAAATAAGAGCCTTCAACACCCAAATTAAATTTTTTGCTTGTATAATTTACCGCAGCATTAAACTCCAATGATTTTTCATTATTCAAATATGGATTTCCAATATAATCATAGTTGTCGAAGCTGTTGAACAAATAAAATCCGTACGCTTCGGTAACAGAAGGCGCTCTTTCTCCGTAACCAACACTTCCCGAAAATTGAAACTTATTTTTTTGGTATTGATATTGTGACGAGATACTCATTAAAAATCTTTGCTGATTTTTATCCAAATTCGGATAAAATATTTGCAAACTGTTCAACCCGAAATCATTGGCAATGGATTCATTTTGAAAACCAATTCTGGCAGTCATTTTTAAATTGCTGTTTTTATTCAACTTATAATCATCTTCACCATAAAAACCTGAATAAAATGTCCTCACATCTGGCCAAGTGAGCATAAACATCAAATTTTCGTTTGGATCGCTTGGATACATCGTCATTTCTGCCAAGGCTTTATTGTAATAGGCATTTGTATTAAAAAGCAGCGAATGTTTGTCTTTTTCAACCTTCATTTTTGAGTAAAATCCGTAAGTATCGCTCCAGCCCGGCATATCCATATGAATTGGGACATCAGGTCGTTTTGTATCGTCCATCACGTGCGTAATCGTGTTCATATAAAGCTTTGTTTCCCATTCACTTATCTGGGAATTTTTATTCTGATACTGATAACTCACCGAAGTAATCAATGCTTTTGCTGAAGAAACATCCATTGTCAACGCAGGATAACCAATATTTGTGGCATTATCGAAAATAATTGCGCCAACAATAACGCCATTTTTGCTGATTTTTGCGCCTGCAACCGTTGAAATATTGTATTTTTCATATTGAGAAAACTTAATTTCCATATTGCCGCCAGCCGTGTAATTATCCGATTTTCTATAGATGGCATCGGCATTTACAAAATAGTTGGAATTAGAAAAATTTAATTCCGCACTCACTATTTTGGCATTTCCGTTGGTTTCATAACCTGTGTCAAACCCTACATTTAACACTTCCTTATTAAAACTGCCTTTTTGTAATTTTAAATCGATTCCACCACCAATTGTCGATCCGTTTTCAGCACCTTGCTGTCCGGATTTCACGTGGACTTCCGATAAATTTGAAACATCAACATAAGAAGTTATTGGGTCCATTTTATCGGTACAAGCGCCAAATATTTGCATACCGTCAATGGTAACCGAAATTCTGTCGCTCACCATATTGTTAATGGCTGGTTCCCAAGCATAATTACCACGCTTAATCATCGTAATTTTGTTCGATTTTTCTAAATATTCATCAATAGAAGCAAGTGGTTTTACCTGATTTTTATTGTTTAGCGATTCTCTATTTACTACAATTACTTCCCTTAGTTGCACAATTTTGGCGGTATCCTGAATTTTTTCTTGGGCAGAAATTATCGCTGTAAACAACAACAAAACTAGGAATCCGATTTCAAATTTTCTCCTCATAAAAATGATTAATTAAGGTCGCCTAATTTTTAAAAAAGGCGACCTATTAATATTAATTAGTATTTAAAATTCCAATTCCAAAAATAAAGTGCTGGCTTCATTTGTTTCCGTCACAGCTTCGCCTTTTAAAATTTCATTACTTTGGTTGCGCAACATTAAATTGAGTTTCCAATAGCCCGTCATTGTTAATGAAAGTTTGCCATCATACAATTTTGTTACTGCATTATAAACCAAATCCTGGTTGTTTGGAGAACTGTGATTTCCCATACTTGGCATACGCGGATCCAAATTTATTTTGAAATTTTCAACGACAGGAAAACTCATCATATTTTCCATTTTAAACAAGCCAATGGTGATGTCGTTAATTTTAACAGCAGGATTTTTCGGTTCAATAAGCGCTAAAACATATTTTACACCGTCAATACCCGTTACGGATGTAACCGTTTTTTTAGTTGAAGCTGGCACACCAATAAAATCAACTGCTTCATAAGCGATGCCGTTAATGGTATAATTAAAAGTTAAGTCCCATTTTTCCATTTGGTTCTCTGCCATTTGAAAAATTATAAATCCGTTGTAAACAGTTTGCATCCCGGAAACTTTTACAAGATCGGATTTTGGACAGGAATGTGCCATTTCAGTCATATGCATCATTGGTTTCCAGGTAATTGTTGCATTTTCAATAAATGCTTGGGTGCTTTTATCTTTTATTCTGATGGTTAGGTTGTTATAACCCTGAACCAATTTTCCTGTTTCTGTATAAATTTCAATGGTATGTTTCTCATTTGAAATCTCTTGGACTTTAAGTAAATCCTGAACTTCATCGATTGTGTCAATATCGTTATCGTCATCCGAACAAGAGACAAAAACGAGGGTAAAAATTGCCGGTAAAATATATTTTAAAAATTTCATATTTTTGATTTTTATAATTTTGATACGCATAAATTATACATTATCAATGTGTTACTTTTATATATTATTGAAATAGCAGAAGTTGGCAACAGGAAATAATTTTATATACCTGTAACTCCAGCATTAAAAATTGGCTATTTTCCATTGTGCAGCAAACACCATTTTATAAAAAATGTGTTTGATGAAGTATTAAGAATCAATTCATTGCAACACACAATAATTTATGTAATACCCTGATTTTAATTGTTAATATTGAAAAATAGCGAAAGGAATTAAGCTTGCGGCGGTTTCAATAGAGAATTATAGAAATCTTGTGAAGTGTATTTATTAACAAAAAATCTATGAATGTAATTCGCGTCGAAGTTTTTAATGTTGTATGAAAATTGATCTAATGGTGAAACTGGATATTTCTCAAAATCAATTTGAGGAATGGTCGATTTATGTTCGTGATTGTTATGATTTGTTTTAGCAATTTGTTTTTCTAAATAACACTTTCCGTTACACTCCAAATAGGGTTTGTCCCTGTTTTCGCAAAGCACTTTGGCGATATAATCATAATTGGCATAATACTCCATTATTGGAACTAATGGACGAACCATAGCCAATAAATAAAGCAGGTAAAAAAATATGCCTAAAAATTGATTTTTCATAAATGTTTTAAATACAAGACAAATGTATCTTTTATTTTTTATTCAGAAAGTGACAAAAGTCACTTTAAGATGCTAAAAATGTACCCAACCCAAATAATATTGCAAACAAAAAAGTGCTTAATGCCAATTTTTTTAACTCAGGATCCAAAAGTATGGGTCTTTTATTACGATATACCACCAAAAAATGTTTGCCAATTGGAATATACGCCAGCATAAATAATAATTGATGCCAAGATTTGTAAAAAACATAAGCATAGAATGCAGCAAACAAAAATGAAGCAATCAACAAATAATAATGGTAATATTTGGCAAACTCAACCCCTATTTTGACCACGATAGTATTTTTACCAGATTTTGCGTCGGAAACACTATCGCGCATATTGTTCAAGTTCAATACGCCAATGCTCAAAAACCCAATGGAACAGGCCGGCAAAAAAATGGTAACGTCCAATTGTTTTGTAAATAAATAATAACTGCCGCATACACTCAGCAATCCAAAAAACAGGAATACGAAGAAATCTCCAAATCCGCTATAACCATAAGCTCTTTTACCCATGGTGTATTTAAGGGCCGCAGCAATGCTGGTAATTCCTAATACAAAAAACACCGCTAAATTAATAAAATCGTCCTTGCCAAAAGCAATATAAATAAGTAAAATGGCTATAATTAAGGTTAAAAAACTTGTTATTTTAATAGTTTTCAACAATTGATCAGGTGAAATTTCACCGCTTTGAATGGCGCGTTTAGGCCCAATTCTATCTTCATTGTCAGTTCCTTTAACGCCATCGCCATAATCGTTTGCAAAATTGGAAATAATTTGAAATCCGATTGTGGTTAACAAAGCCAACCCACAAATTAACCAATTGAAATAGCCGTGAGATGCCGCCAAAAAACTGCCAACAATTATTCCTGAAACAGACAAAGGCAGCGTTCTTAAACGAGCGGCTTTTACATAGACTTTAAACATAGTGCAATTTTTTCAATAGCAACTTTTTTTTGAAAAATTTATAAATCTTCGGCATTGGCAATTAATTCGGCAATGTCCATAACGGCAACATTGTGCTCTTGGTTTTTTGCTTTTATGCCGTCGGTCATCATCGTATTGCAAAACGGACAACCAGTGGCGATAATATTTGGTTTTGACTCTAATGCTTCTTCAGTGCGTTCCACATTAATTTCTTTGTTTCCTTTTTCAGCATCTTTAAACATTTGGGCGCCGCCGGCGCCGCAACAAAGTCCGTTGGTTTTACAACGCTTCATTTCAACCAATTCCGCTTCCAATTTTTCAATCAACAAGCGTGGCGCTTCATAAACATCATTTGCCCTTCCCAAATAACAAGGATCGTGAAAAGTAATGCGCTTGCCTTTAAATTTTCCGCCTTCGATAGTGATTTTTCCTTCATCCAACAAAGATTTCAAAAATTCTGTATGGTGCAAAACTTCATATTTTCCCCCAAGTCCGGGATATTCATTTTTTAAGGTGTTGAAGCAATGTGGACAAGCAGTGACTATTTTTTTGATTTCATAGGCATTTAAAACCTCAATATTGGTCATCGCCTGCATTTGAAACAAAAATTCATTTCCGGCTCTTTTTGCTGGATCGCCAGTACAGCTTTCTTCAGTACCCAAAACAGCAAAATCAACATTTGCCTTGTTCAAAATTTTCACAAAAGCCTTCGTGATTTTTTTTGCCCTGTCGTCAAAACTTCCGGCGCATCCAACCCAAAACAACACATCTGGTTGCTTTCCTTGAGCCGTCATTTCAGCCATTGTAGGTACATTCATAAGACTGCTTTTTAAATATTTTTATTCATGCTGACCATCGTCAAACACTTCAATTGTAACTTCTTTGTTGATTAAATCGGTAAATTTACCACGATAACGTGTTGCTTTCACCAAGTGATTGTCGATCCAATGGTAATTTCCGCCACGAGGTTTTCCCATAAGCATTCCATGATATTTGAATCCATGTTTTTTTAGCCATGCTTCAGTAATTTCACGATGTGCTTCCGTTCTTGAAGTAAAAAAGAAAATAATATGACCTTCATCATACCATTTATTCAACGTTTTAATGGCATCTGGATAAGCTTCTGCAGTTACCATACGCTCAGGTTCTTCATTTGGAATATCTTCTCCGACCGTGCCGTCAATATCAATCAAATAATTTTTAACGCCTTTTGGCAATACCGGACTTATGTGCAATCCTTCTTCAACTTTTTCGTGTAATAATTTTTCAACATCTTCTTTTTTCATTGTAAATGATATTTATGATTTTTATAGTTAATAGTTTCTATTTATTCGTCTTTCCAATTTAATCTGTCCATTTGGTTGTATTGCCAAGGCGCACCGTTGTTTTCAATATTTGTCATCATACTGTTCAATTCCTGTGGCGCAGCCGATTGTTCCATCACCAAATACCGGCGTAAATCAATAATAATTGAAAGCGGATCAATATTTACCGGACAAGCTTCCACGCAAGCATTGCAACTTGTACAAGCCCAAATTTCTTCAGAAGAGATATAATCGTTTAACAATTGTTTTCCATCTTCCACAAACTTGCCGTTTTTGTCAATATTCGCACCAACCTCTTCCAACCGGTCCCGTGTTTTCATCATAATTGCACGTGGAGACAACTCTTTTCCGGTGATATTTGCAGGACAAACAGCAGTGCATCTTCCGCACTCAGTACAAGTATAGGCATTCAATAACTGCACCCAATTTAAATCGGCCACGTCACTGGCCCCAAATTTTTCGGGCGGTGCGGCATTTTCATCAGGTGCTGCATAAGGATCGGCACTTGGATCCATCATCAATTTCACCTCATTGGTTACAGCTTCTAAATTGGTAAACTGACCTTTTGGCTTTAAATTTGCAAAATACGTATTTGGAAAAGCCAATAAAATATGTAAATGTTTAGAATAGTACAAGTAATTTAAGAATATTAAAATACCGGTAATGTGCAACCACCAAGCGGTTCTTTCAATAATTTTTACGGTGATAAAACTAGATTCTTGAAATAGTATGGCAATATATTGGCTGATTGGATTTCCAACATTTAAATTTTGAAAATGATTGTCGGTTGCATTCATTAAAAGGAACAACGACATTAAAATCATTTCAAAATATAAAATGTTCAAAGCATCATTTTTAGGCCAGCCTTTCATTTCTTTATTCCAAAATCGCGGAATTTGCAAAACCATTCTACGAATCCAAAATATGATTACCGAAACCAAAACAAGGGATGCCAATATTTCGAAAGATCCAATCAAAAAGCTATAAAAACCTCCTAAAACAGAAAAAACCCGATGCGTTCTAAAAAGTCCGTCGATAATGATTTCCAGCACTTCAATATTGATAATGATAAAACCTGCGTAAACGATGATGTGTAAAATACCGGCGATTGGCCGTTTCACCATTTTAGATTGCCCAAAAGCAATTTTCAACATATTGTTAAAACGTTCTTTTGGCAAATCGGACCGGTCAATTTTTTTCCCGAGCTTTATGTTTCTGACAATCTTTTTGCTGTTTTTTACAAAAAACCCAATTCCAATAATTAAAAGAATTGCAAATGCTATGTTATCGATATAATTCATACATTTTGGTTTATTGTTGTTTTCAATATTTTAATATTTTGAATAACAGCACATTACTATTCCTTCTTAGTTTCAGGCACGTAAGCTTTTTCTTTTTTTCCGAATAAAGAAAAGTGGACAAAACGTTTTGGATGCAATTTCATTTCACGCAGCAATTCATCCAATTCTTTTGTGGCACTCGTGAGGTTATTGTACATCGCTTCATCTTTCAATAATTTTCCCAAAGTTCCTTCACCCGATTCTACGTTTGCTAAAATACTGTTTAAATTATTTACGGTAGTTTCCAAATTTTTGACGGTTGTGCCAAGATTTGAATTTGCCAAAGTATCTGAAAGTTTTGCAAAATTACTGGTCATTAATTCTGCGTTTGTTAAAGTATTCCCCAACTTTTCTTTATTGGTTGCCACCATTTCATTTACGGATTTGGAAATGGCATTGAAATTTAACATGGTGGCGTTTAACTGTGCAATGGTCGATTTTAAATCGGCTCTGGTTTTGGCATCCATAATTTCATTTAAGCCAACCAACACAGAATCTGCGCTTACAACGGCACTTTCAACTTTTTTGAAAAGTGGTTTTAGGTTTTCAGAAACTGACGTAATCACATCCGCTTCAGTTTCACCTTGCAAAAAATCTCCCGGTTTTGCAATTTCACCTTCAAACGATGGCACAAGCGCCAATGATTTTCCGCCCATTAAACTGGTGCTGTATATTTTAGCAATGCTGTTTTTCGAAAATTCCAAATCGGTTTCAACACTAAATTCAACAGTTAACCAACCACGTTTGGCGGCATCCTTGTTAAACTTTACAGCAATAATTTTACCTACTTCCACACCATTTAAACTAACAATGCTTGAGGTATTTAGTCCTTGTACATCCTTATATTCCGTAAAATATGTTTTTGAAGGAGCATCAAATAGATTAAGGCCTTTCAAATAATTGTATCCCCAAATAAATAAGGCAATTATGGCTACGGCAACAATGCCTGTTTTTAACTCTCTGGTAATTTTCAAATCAATTCAATTTAATTGGCACAATATTACTAATTATTTTTGGGAGTACTAAAAAAAACATGCTATGATTTTTTAAAAACGTCCTCAACCGAAATTCTTTTTCCATTTTCAAACGCCACAATAAAAGCCGATGCATAACCTTTAGATTTAGCCAATTGTTGTATTTTTTGTATTTCATTATAATCAGAAGTGCTGCCTAAATAATATTTATAGCTGCTTCCGACTTTAATCCGTTCAACATTGTCAAGTCCGTTAAAATTATATGATTTCGTTTCTATTTTATTTGAACCCGATGCAATTTGCACTTTAAATTCAATATTTGAAAAAATATTGGAAGTATTATCACTAGTGGTAGCCTTACTTTTTGAAGATGTCTCGGTTTCATTTTTAGCAACTTTGCTATTTGAAACGGTATTTAACGTTAACTGCTGGATATATTTTAAAATATCAGACGAAATAGATACAGAGTATTTCTCTTGTCCGTTTTCAGAATTTAAATAAGAACCTTCTTCATTATTGGTTAAAAACCCTGTTTCTATTAATACGCTTGGCATATAGGTTTGGTGCAATACCACAAAACCCGCCTGTTTTACGCCTCTGTCAATTCGGTTTAAATTGTTTGTGAGACCTTCCTGGATAATGCTTGCCAATTGAATGCTTTGGTCTAGATATTCTTCTTGCATAAGCGTTAAGCCAATGACGGAATTGGGGGAATTAGGGTCGAATCCCTTATATTTCATTTCATAATTATCTTCTAACAAAATAACGGAGTTTTCAGCTTTTGCGACTTCAAAATTTTGACGGTTGGCATGCAATCCCAACACCCAAGTTTCGGCACCTGATGCTTGCGAGCTGTGCGCGTTGCAATGAATGGAAACAAACAAATCGGCATCCGCCTTATTGGCAATTCTTCCGCGCTCCCATAAATCGACAAAAACATCTGTTTTTCGGGTATAAACAACTTTAATGTTATTTTCTTTTTCCAATATTTCCCCAACCTGCAAAACAATTTTTAGGGCAATATCTTTTTCTTTGGCGTGATTATAACCAATTTTACCTGGATCCTTGCCACCATGACCGGCATCTAAAACTACAATGAATTCCTTTTTTTGAGCGAAAAGCGAATGGTTATTAAAAAGAAACGTCATAAAAAACACTAAAATTAATAGGTGTTTAATTGTCATTTTATTTTTATTTAAGAGTTGTGGGTTCATCAATAAATTTAGTTATTTTTGGCATCTGATATTTGTGTTTCAAATATTAAGCCATACATTTACAACCAATCAATAATGTGGTTGATTATTTAGGAAGCTAATGTAAAAAAACTTATGCTATCAACCCAATTTAAAAGACATTTTTATAAAAAATTCATTATTAAAACGCCCTGTAAAAATAGCTGTTTTTTATTTTTGCTGCTCATGATTTTTAGCATAGTCAATTTTACTGCTTACGCTCAAGAAATTAAGGAAAAATCTTCTGAAAATTTTAAGATTAAACTTAGCGACACCCTGAAAATTCCTCTAAAAGATTCATTGGTCATTAAAGCAATAGATTCCTTGAAGAAAAAATCGAAAGATTCCATTGCTAAGCCTAAAGAATTTCTTGAAAGCATTATTATTCATACTGCCGATAGTTTAATTAGGCAAGATTTAAAAAACAAAAAAGTACTGTTGTACAAAAACGCGCATATAAATTACAATAATATCGATTTAACTGCCGGATTTATTGAAATAGACAACAACACCAACATTATTACCGCCAAAGGAATTAAAGACAGCATTGGGAACTATTCCCAGCGTCCGGTTTTTAAACAAGGCTCTGAAGAATCTACCCAAGATACCATAAAATTTAATTTCAAAACCGAAAAAGCCAAGATTTGGGGATTAAGAACTGAACAGCAAGGAATTATTATTAGAGGGGAAGTCAGCAAAAAGCACAATGATTCGGTCGTTTTTATAAAAAATATAAAACTTACCACCTCAGAAAAAGAGCACCCCGATTACTATATCGGTATTAAAAGAGCTAAATTTATTCAAAATAAAAAATTAGTGGCGGGGTCAAGTCAATTGGTTATTGCGGATGTGCCGACGCCAATTGTAATGCCTTTTGCTTATGTTCCTTTAACCAAAGGGCGAACTTCGGGGGTTTTAATGCCAACTTGGGGTGAAAATAACAGGCAAGGTTATTTTTTACAAAATGGGGGTTATTATTTTGTGGTAAACGACAATTTCGATTTAGCATTATTGGGTGATATTTATACCAACGGAAGTTGGGGGATGAGAGCTGAGTCCGGTTATGCGAAGCGCTATCGATTTTCGGGAAATTTTAATTTTAAGTATGAAAACTTAATAAATAGCTTAAAAGGTTTTGATGATTATTCAAAATCTACCAATTACAACATCCGCTGGAGCCATAGCCAAGACACAAAAGCAAGTCCGAATTCGAGATTTTCTGCATCTGTAAATTTGGGAAGCAGTAAATTTTTTAGGCAATCCCTAAATGAATATAACACAAACTCTTTTTTAAACAACAACTTAAGTTCTTCTGTTTCCTATTATAAAAAATTTGTGGGAACACCTTTAAATATGTCGTTATCGGTTACGCATTCCCAAAATACCAATACGGAAGAAATAGCGATGACACTTCCCTCATTGCAAGTAAATATGGATAGAATTTATCCTTTTACCGGCAAAAATGGGGCAAAAACAAATGCCCTTCAAAAAACAGGGTTGAATTATTCGTTAAAAGCGGACAACAGAATTAAAACTACTGACGCTTTTTTCTTCAAGAAAGAAATGTTTCAAAATGCCCAATCGGGGATTCAACATACAGCCTCTTTAAATACAAACATGAAAGCTCTAAAGTTTTTTACGCTTTCACCAAGCGCAAATTATAAGGAAGTTTGGTATTTTGACCGGCTTAACAAAACTTATGATGAGGTTAACAATAAAATTGTCACAGATACAGTTAGCGGTTTTAATGCGTTCAGGGAATATTCGGGAGCCGTTTCTTTATCAACCACTTTTTACGGGATGTTTAAATTTAAAAAAGGAAATATTGAGGCAATACGCCACGTAGTTAGGCCGAGTGTTTCTTATAGTTACAGACCCGATTTTAGCAATTACGATGAAATAGTCCAGAAAAGTGCCGATCCAACTGATTTTTTGGAATATTCGCCTTTTCAAAATGGCATTTATGGAAGCCCGGGAAGAGGAATTTCCAATAGTTTAAATTTTGCCTTAGACAATAATTTGGAAGCAAAAGTCAGAAAAAAGGATTCTACCGAAACTGAAGCAAAAAAAATAATTTTATTGAACAACTTAAATTTTAGCGCCAGTTATAATATTGCAGCCGATTCTTTAAAATGGAGTCCGGTTGGCGTAAACGCAGGGACAAAACTTTTTAAGGATCAATTAAGCCTAAATGTCAGGGCCACCCTAGATCCTTATGCCATAGATGCGAACGGCAGGAAAATTAATACTTTTAACATCAATAACGGCGGCAGTTTATTTAGGCTTACCAATGCGGGCGTTACCATGAATTATTCTCTTTCTAGTAAAAAAGATGATAAAGGCAAGAAAACTGCGGCGGAAAAAACTGCGGAAGAAAACAATTCCGATGGTGTTTTTGGGGAAGATTTAAATGTAACCAATCAGCAAACAGACAATAAAGCTTCTGACAAGAATAAAGTTAAAGAAACCAAACTGTACCAATCTGCGATACCTTGGACATTAAAATTGGCATATTCTTTAAATTACACAAATGCCAATAGAGAGCAAGAAATTTCCTCAAATTCAATTATGTTTCAGGGAGATATTGAATTGACGCCCAAATGGAATGTTGGCTTTAATTCGGGATATGATATAAAAAACAAGGGTTTTACCTATACGCAATTACGATTTTCCCGTGATTTGGACAGTTGGAAACTTAATTTTAACTGGGTTCCTTTTGGCGAAAGACAAACCTATTACTTTTTTATTGGCGTAAAATCGTCTATGTTAAGTGATTTAAAATATGATAAACGACAAGTTCCGGACAGAAGGTTATTTTAGTTTTAAGTAAAAAAACAACTGCGATTACTGACATTAATAATTTAATAAAATGAAAAAAATAATTAACACCAAAAACGCACCGGCACCGGTTGGGCCTTACAACCAAGCGGTTTTGGCAGGAAACACTTTATACACTTCGGGTCAAATTGCCATCAATCCCAAAACTGGGGAATTGGTTACAAACACCATTGAAGAAGAAACCAAACAGGTGATGGAAAACTTGAAAATTGTTTTGGCAGAAGCTGAAATGAATTTTGAAAATGTGGCAAAAACCACCATATTTATCAAAAATATGAACGATTTTTCAAAATTAAATGCTGTTTACGGCAAGTATTTTGAAGTCGGCAATGAGCCTGCCCGCGAAACTGTAGAAGTTGGAAACTTGCCTAAATTTGTAAATGTTGAAATTTCAATGATTGCCGTTAAATAAAAATCACCACAAAAAAGTACTTAAAGTGCCTAAAGTTTGGAGTACTTAGAGTTGAAAAAAATAAAAATGAACTTTTTCGAACTAAAACGGCATAATTTATTTAAAAATTATAATCTGTTTGTATGAAGAAGATAAGAAATGTTTGTCTTGTTCAATTTTGAAATTGAGGACTACTTAACTTTAGGCATTTTAGGCACTCCAAACTTTAGGCACTGATTATTGCAAAAAATCAAATTGATTTTATCAACAACTCTGCAGTTGCCGGATTTGTTGCCAACGGAACATCATGAACATCGCACAAACGCATTAACATGGCAATATCAGGTTCATGTGGATGCATTCCAAGCGGATCCCTAAAAAAGAAAACCATATTTGTTTTCCCTTCAGCAACGCGTGCCGCTATTTGCGCATCGCCGCCATAAGGGCCAGATAAAAATTTCACCACTTCAAACCCGGCCTTCTCAGCATTTTTTCCGGTTGTTCCTGTTGCCACCAACTTAACATTTTTGGCCATTAAAATCGCTTTAAAATCCATTAAAAACTGAATCATTTCGGCTTTTTTGCCATCGTGGGCTATAATTGCTATTTCCATCTTTTAGTATTCAGAAGTGAGTATTAAGTATTGAGTTTTAAGTTTTAAGTTTTAAGTTTTAAGTTTTAAGCAAAATTAAAATAAACAGTTAAACATCAAATTTCTTATTCAAGTGACGAAGCGTACTCAATCAATTCAACTATTTTAGTGGCATAACCAAATTCATTATCGTACCAAGAAATAATTTTATAAAAATTTGGATTCAATTCTAATCCTGCCCCTGCATCAAAAACAGAAGTTCTTGGTTCCGAAACAAAATCCTGCGAAACCACCTCATCTTCGGTATAACCCAAAATGCCTTTCAATTCATTTTCAGAAGCATTTTTCATGGCATTTTTAATTTCTTGGTAAGAAGTTGGCTTTTCCAAACGCACCGTTAAATCTACCAATGAAACATCAACAACCGGAACCCTAATGGCCATCGCCAATAATTTTCCTTGTAATTCAGGCATAATAACGGTAACCGCTATCGCCGCATTGGTGGTGGTCGGAATCATGTTGTTTAGAGCCGATCTTCCTCTTCGCCATTGTTTTTCAGGACCGTCAACTGTATTTTGGCTGGAAGTTGCTGCATGAACTGTGGTCACAATGCCTTCAACAATTCCAAAATTTTCATGCAACACTTTCGCAATTGGCGCCAAACAATTTGTGGTACAAGAAGCATTTGAAAAAATAAGTTCGTTTTTGGAAAGTTTTGTGTGGTTTACGCCCATCACAAACATTGGAGCATCTTTTGACGGTGCCGATATGACCACTTTTTTTGCGCCTCCTTTAATGTGCAAAGCCGCTTTATCCTTCTCGGTAAAAAATCCTGTGGCTTCGATTACATAATCAACTTTAACTTCTTCCCAATGAATATCTTCTGGATTCCGTTCACCGGTAACCCGAATAATTTTGCCGTTAACAACCAGATTTTTGTCTTTTACCTCAATAGTTCCGTTAAATCGTCCGTGCACGGAATCGTATTTTAGCAAATACGCCAAGTGATTAATTTCCAGCAAATCGTTTATGGCAACTACTTCTATATTTTTTTTATTTATGGCAGTTCTAAAAGCAAGTCTTCCAATTCTTCCAAAGCCGTTTATTCCTATTTTAACCATTCAATTTAAATTGCTGTTAATCTTAAAATTTCTCAATGCTTTCTTCTAATTTAAAAAAGCACTGAAACAATAGAAGATTGTTATTTTTTAACTTTAAGTACTTCAAACTTTAGGCACTTTAAGTACTTATTCCCTAAATAGACATAATATCGCTGACGCGCAATAATTCTCTGTCTATTTCGTGGCGTCCTTTCACGGCTTTTTCCAATTCAATGGTTTCAACTTCATTATTGATTAAACCCACCATTAAATTTGTTTTGCCGTCCAATAATAATTCAACTGCCCTTACGCCCAGCCTGCTTGCCAAAACACGGTCGAAACAGCTTGGTGAACCTCCTCTTTGCATATGGCCCAAAACAGAGACCCTGACTTCATATTGCGGCAAATTTTCTTCTACATAATCGGCTAGTTCAAATACATTTTTTCCAATTTTATCGCCTTCGGCAACCACCACAATACTTGATGATTTCCCTGAACGTTTGCTTCGCTTTAAGGATTCCAATAAACGATCCAGCCCTAAATTTTCTTCAGGAATTAAAATTTCCTCCGCACCTGCGCCAACGCCTGCATTTAAGGCAATAAACCCGGCATCACGCCCCATAACCTCCACAAAAAACAGCCGATTGTGCGAACTTGCCGTATCCCTAATTTTATCAATTACCTGTACAATGGTGTTTAAAGCCGTGTCATAGCCAATGGTATAATTTGTTCCGAAGATGTCATTGTCAATAGTTCCCGGAATACCGATGCAAGGAAAATTATACTCTTGATTAAATACAATTCCACCATTAAAAGTTCCGTCACCACCAATTAACACCAAGGCATCTATTTCAGCATTTTTAAGTTGATTGTATGCCTTTTCCCTTCCTTCTTTTGTTCTGAATTCTTTTGAACGATCGGTTTTTAGTATGGTTCCTCCCCTGTTTATGATATTGCTAACGTGCCTTGCGGTAAGTGGTTCAAAATCCCCTTCAATCATTCCCTGAAATCCTCTATAAATCCCCACACACTCAACTTTGTAATAAGTGCACGCCCTAACAACTGCCCTAATTGCAGCGTTCATTCCCGGAGCATCGCCACCGGAAGTCATTAATCCTATTTTTTTTACTTTGTTTCCCATAAAATGAAAGGCAAAATTATAATTATATTTTACATGAAAATTAATTTCCGCTTATTATTAAACGGCATGTTAGGCTACCACAAATTGGTTGGGTAAACACCGTTGTCTTTTAATTTTTGAATTTCTGAAGTTACGTATTCCTTATCCTGTTTGTATGTTACCCCAAACCAACGCGCATCGGATTTTAACACTTCCATGGTTGCCATTTTATTGACAATTATATGGTTGATAACTAAAGGAATAAAAAATTCCGCTTTTGGATCTTTGTAATTCTTGGCCAAAAACGCTTCAAATAAAGACTCAGACAATTCAAAATATTTTGGCGTAAATCCGAAAAAGTTCATGGAAACTGTTGTTTCTTCTGAAATAGGGATTAAGTGCCCATTCTCATCTTTATACTTCAATTCTCCATTTACTTTTTCAATATGGGTTCTTTCGGTAACGCCAGTTAAAAAATCATTTTTATCAACGCTGCATTCGCCTCTTGAAACTGATCCATATTCAGAAATGGTGTTTTTTAGCACATAACCCATCATATTAAAATCGGTGGATTCCTTATCCATTTTTTTCAAAGAATCCGCTTCCGCTTTAAAAGCCTCTGCACCATAAAAATCATCGGCATTGATCACCGCAAAATTTTCTTTTACCACATCTTTCGCCATCAACAATGCGTGACCGGTTCCCCAAGGTTTTTCCCTTTTGTTGTCCAAATATTTTTCAGGGATATTTTCCAATTCCTGAAAAACGTATTCAACTTCAATTTTTCCCGTCAATTTTTTGTCGAAAAACGCTTTAAAATCAGCTTCAATATTTTTTCTGATAATAAAAACAACTTTTCCGAATCCGGCACGAACGGCATCAAAGATAGAAAAATCTAAAATGGTGTCGCCTTGCTCTGAAAAAGTGTCCAATTGCTTTAATCCGCCGTAGCGACTGCCTATTCCGGCAGCTAAAATTACCAATGTTGGTTTATTCATTTTTATCGTTTTTTTTGTTTTTGTCTTTAAATTTTAAAATCCAGTCAATTTTTTCAATCGTGTCTAAAGGCTTTGATCCATTTATTGAATCCTTCAACTTTTTCTTTCTTAACCCTAATTTTTGAAGCAATTCTCTGCCGTTGTCAAAATCTATTTGATAACTAAGTCCAACGCCCTGCGTATAGCCTTCTTCTTCATTAGAATATTGAATTTCATTTTGGCGATTGAAAATTGATGACCGTAAAGTTCCTTCTTCATTCAGTAAAAATTCAATATTTACTTCTCCAATAATGTTGGTTTGATTGTTCGCGCCCATTGGCACGCCCACTTTTCCATTAATAATTATTCTGTCGTTCAATTGATAATCCAACCCAATGGCCAACTGGTCTTCAATATTTAAATTGTCCACTTTGCCTCTTTCTCCAACGGTGTATTCCGGCCTCAGCTTAAAACGATTATTTCCTTGGTTAAAAATATTGTCGAAAGCATTTGAAAGAATGTCAAAACCGGTGCCGTACAAAGCCGTATTGCTATTCACGCTTAAATCGCTTTCATTATAAAAACTTCCTGAAATAAGCAGTGAAATAAACTGTACCGTTTTACTGTTCAGGTTATCGTTGTTTAACTTAAATGCCAACTCGGAAGCCACAGTTGAACTTGCGTTGGGAATTTCAATGTCAAATTCTCTTTGGGTATTAAATAATTCTCCGGAAAAACGGGTAATTAAATCAATGGGAATTTTTCTGCTTGAAGATATATTTTCCAACAAAGATCTCGGATTTGCCGACACCCTGTAAACGGCTTCAATATTAATGTCGGCAGTTAACGGATTGCCGCTCCAGGAAATGCTTCCCCCTTTTTTTACAATAAACGGTTTGTTGATAAACCCGCCGTATTTAAAATTATAAATACCATTGTCCACAATAAAATCGCCGTACATATCAAATTTACCTTTGGTATCCAATGAAATTTGAATGTTTCCTGTGCCGCTTCCTTTTAAATAACTGCCGGTTGCTTTATCCAAAACCATTTCAACAACAGCCTCTTTGGTCACATCAATATTAAAATTTAACGACAGTCCCTTTAATTTTTCAGAAATAAATTCCCGTCTTGTTTCTTCATTTTCTTCAATATTATTTTTATTGACAAAGCGAATTAATTCGGACGATTCCACCGTTTTTACGTCACTTATAGGAATTGTAAGGTGTGTTCCTCTCTTTGTTTTGCCAACAACATCAATTACCAATTTATCTGTCGGGCCTTTTATGCTGGCATATCCTTCTAAAAATCCGGTGCCAAAATATATTGAATTTTCTTTTTCAATAGTATTCAACACCAATAAATTTTTGGTGTTTACATTCAAATTCAAACGCCATTTTTCAAAATTAACATGGTTGAGGCTTCCTGTTAATTTCCCTCTTGTATTGAATTTTTTATCCTTTAGCTGAACGTCTTCAAAATTAAATGTTTGGTTTTTTAGCGAAATAACACTGGTTCCTTCAAAATCATATTCCACATTTAAATAAGGGAAATACAAGCCTGCCTCATCTAAATACAATTCGCCTTCCATGGTTGGGTTATTCAACAAGCCTGTTAAATGGGCGTTTCCATAAGCAAATCCCCTAATATTAGAAAAAACATCTTTTCCCAAAGGACTAAATGCGTCTAATTTAAATTCCTCAAAAGTTACTTCTGCATCTAAAGTCGGATTTTTAGGCGTGAAATCGAGATCTCCCAATACCGAAAGATTTATGGCATTGTTTCTTTCCAAAGAAATATCAACCCCGAATTTTTTTAACGAATTTTTCCCTTCAACAGCCACTTTTAAATTTCCCTGATAAGAATTGTTGACGTTAAAATTTGCTATTGAAAAATTAGCGGTCGGCTTTATTACGTCATTTAACTGTTTGTAATTTAGGGAACCGTTGATAATGCCTTTTAATTTTAAACTGTCAATTTCCGGAGTTACGGTGGCCAAATTCACATTTTCCAGCTTAAATGTCAAATCTTTTGAAATGGTGTCCCTAATTTGCCCGAAAAATTCGATTTTTTGATTTTTTGAGGTGACTAGAAAAGGGCTGATGTCATACGTTTTTGTTTTCTCGTCGTATACCAATTTATTGTCAAAATTGTCTTCGGGATTGATAACCCACTTGGTGTCTTTAAAAGTGAAATCCGATTTTTGAAGTCCTAAAACCGATTTATTTTCTTTGTTGAAGGTATGGTAAAACGCCAAATTATAATTCTCGGTATTGTTGTCGCCGCCAAAAAACTCAGTCCTAAAATACAACGTGTCATTAAGCGTAATATTCACCAACTGCAATTTGGCAATATTGTACTGCTTTGTATTTATTTTAGCGACAGAAAGTTGCGTGTTGAATAACGGATTTTTAGTGTCTATTTGCAAATTCAGCGAATCAATGGAATTTTTAAAGGCTATAATTTTTGGCGATTTAATGTTAAGCCTAAACAAATTATCGTCCGAATTTAAATTTCCGGCAATGGAAGTATTTGCCGAAAGCGTTACTTCCGGATAAAAAACCTCCACTATTTTATTGTGAATTTTAAATCTAAAATCCAGTTCCTGGCCAGCTGTAACCGCAAAAGGTTTGTAATTTGAATAGATGCTTCCAAGCGCATTTTTGGTTAACATAACCAATTCCCCAAATTTAAACTTCCCTTTTAAATAGCCATTAATGATTTCGGTTGAATTCACGGTTATAGTTCTTACATCCTCTTCAAATGAGGAAGTTATATTGAAATCCTTAAAGAAATAATTGCCTTTTTGATTGATGTATAATGAGTTTTTAAAATCGATTGAACCCGCTAAATCATCCAAAGTATTTCCTGAAACTTTTATTTCAATATCGCCCCTAACTTTAGAAATGCTGTCTCGTTTAAAAAGGTTTAAGGTATTTAAATCTAAATAATCTACGATTGTTTTAAAATCGAACGTGTATCTTTTTTTCGAAAAATCGGCCAAACCTTTAAAATTTAGCTTGATATTGTCATCATTAACCTCCATTTCACCGTCGAAATGTTTATTTTTCACAACGCCATTTAAGCTAATATTGGTATAACCGTAATTTTTAAATTGAAGGTTAGAAACCAATCCTTTTACCGAAGTATTCATTTTTTCCAAAGTGAAACCTTTTCCGTCAATATCCGCTTCCGCAGAAAGATTGCCAATTAAAGGATCATTTAAAATTTCGCCCAAATTAAAATCAATAATTTTAACATGGCCAAAATAGGAAGCATTGTCAATATTTGCGATATTGGTCAATTCCAAATCTGTAATCAAGTCGCCGAGATCTGTTTGCACTTTAATGTCGGCATTGATTAAATCTTCCGTAACATATACAAAACCGCCTACTGTAAATTGCCCCAATTTTTGAACAGATGACGGCAATTTTTTTCCCAATATGTTTGGCAGCAACGCTTTTAAATGGCTGTAATTAGAAGTTAGTTTGGTTAAATTAGCTGCCAGGGAAAATCCGTTTTCGGTATCAAACGAGTTTATCAAATGCAAAGTTCCTACAATGGAAGCTTGCTTATCAGAATTCATTTCAAGATTCTCCAACTTAAAATCGTTAAGGTTTCCTGATATTTTTGTTGAAAAATGAAGCACATCATCGGTGCCTAATTCATCATAAAACTTTTTCAAATCAAGCAATGACAAATCCGCTTTTTTAACATCGGCATACATCATTACTTTATTGTTAAAATCGGAAAAATCCTCCCTTTCATAAGTAAATTTTATATCGGCAATAACAGAAGATTTTTCTGTCTCTAACTCGGTATTCAAAAAATTCATCGCTGTTTTGGAATAGGAAAAATTGGTGGACAAACTTTGAACTTCTACTTTATGATTTTCAATAAAATGAAGTTTGCTGATATCGGCATAAACGTTTGGACCTTCGATTTTAAAATTTTTGGCGCTGCCTTTTATTTTTTTAAAAAACAGCGGTCTGTTGTTTTCTTTATTTTCATCGACCAACTCAACATAACCATCCACTAATTTTAACCTGCTTGCTGTCAGCAAAAACCCGGAAGGTTTGGTAGGGGTGGTGCCATCATCAAACTTATTTATAAACATTGTAAAAGCGTCATCTTCCTCGCCTTTATAAGTTTTCATGTTTAAAATGAATTCCTCCAAAGAAATTTGACCAAAATTTAACTTTCCGTTGATCAAATTTCTGTAACTTAATACCGATGTTGTTAAATCGCGGACATAAATTAAAGTATCTGCATGATGATCTTTTATAAACACTCCATTTAATTCAACGTTTCCCAAAAATGACAAATCAACTTTTTCAACGTTGATGTCTACATTGTAATCTTTTCGCAAAAAATCTGTAGCCATTTTCCCCAGCCTTGTTTGCACGGAGGAAAGTGACAATAAAAAACTGACCATTGCCAATAAAATTACCAGCACCAGGAGTATTCTTACAACTATTTTTTTAATTCGTTTGATAAGCGTTAAATTTGCATTTTTATGGCAATTTTCGTGCCTTTATATTTTAATAAATGGTCAATCATAAATCTATTTACATTCTTGGTATTGAATCGTCTTGCGACGACACCAGCGCTGCCGTAATTTGCAATGGCAAAGTACTGACAAATGTTGTTGCAAACCAAGAAATTCACGCCAAATATGGAGGCGTTGTTCCCGAATTGGCTTCACGTGCGCATCAACAAAATATTGTGCCTGTAATTCAGCAGGCAATTCAACAAGCAAATATCGACAAAAAACAGTTAAGTGCCATCGCTTTTACGCGCGGACCCGGATTAATGGGTTCATTATTGGTGGGAAGCTCTTTTGCCAGGTCACTTTCATTGGCTTTAAACATTCCGTTAATTCCTGTAAATCATATGCAGGCGCACGTTTTAGCGCATTTTATTGATGATGAAAATCAGCAAAAACCCCCTTTTCCGTTTTTATGTTTGACCATTAGCGGCGGGCATACGCAAATTGTAAAAATTACGAGTTATTTTGAAATGGAAGTTATAGGTGAAACTTTGGATGATGCTGTTGGCGAAGCTTTTGATAAATCGGCAAAAATTTTGGGACTGCCTTATCCGGGCGGACCGTTTGTTGATAAATATGCCAAACTTGGAAACCCAAATGCTTTTGAGTTTTCCAAACCAAAAATGGCGGATTTAAATTTTAGTTTTAGCGGATTAAAAACTGGAATTCTCTATTTTATTCAGAAAAAAGTAAAGGAAAATCCGAATTTTATTGAAGAAAATTTAAATGATATTTGCGCGTCAATTCAACGCACCATTGTTGAAATTTTGTTTGATAAGCTTGAAAAAGCGGTTGAATTAACCGGAATTAAACATATTGCCATTGCCGGCGGCGTGAGCGCAAATTCTGAAATTAGGGGAACTTTAAAAGCTGCCGAAGAAAAATATGGCTGGAAAACCTATATTCCAAAATTTGAATATACCACCGATAACGCCGGTATGATTGCCATTGTGGGTTATTTAAAATATTTGGAAAATGATTTTTCAAATGATAAAACCTCCACAACTGCGCGATTGAAAGTAAATGAGAATTAATATCCTATCCCCAACCTCCCGTAATAAAGCGGGACAGGCTTTTCCTAAGGAAATGGAGCTTTATTTGGTTTAGATGAACTTTAACATTTAACTTTGGTTTTCGGTCTTTCAGCTTTCAGCTTTGAACTTTGAGCTTTCAGCTTTCGCCAACGACCTTAAGTCAGCGCCTGTTGGTTCCTCAAAAATTTCCAAATCAAAATAAGGGACAGAAGCAATTACGTGGTCAAAAATATCGGCCATAATGGCTTCAAAATTTTCCCAACGTTTGTCGCTGATAAAACAATATATTTCCAAAGGAATTCCTTTGGAAGTTGGTTCCAATTGCCTCACCATTAACGCAAGTTCTTTATTTACGGCAGAATTTTCATTTAAATAGGCATTCACATATTTTCTGAAAACACCAAAATTCGTTTGATTTCTTCCGTTGATTAAAACCGATTTATCAGCCGCAATCTTTTCATTATACTTCAAAATTTCGCGCTGCCGGTGTTCAATATAAGGTTTAACCGACTGAATTTTTTTTAAGTCCTCCATTTTCTCCTCCGTTAAAAATTTTATGGAAGACTGTTTTATTAAAACAGATCTTTTTATGCGTCTTCCGCCAGATTCCTGCATTCCGCGCCAATTTTGAAATGAATCGGAAATTAAGCTATACGTTGGAATGGTTGTATAAGTATTGTCCCAATTTTGCACAAGAACGGTTGCCAAATTTATATCGGTCACAAAACCATCAGCGCCAAATTTGTTATAGGTAATCCAATCGCCAATCCGCACAATATCATTTACGGAAACTTGAATAGACGCCACAAAACCCAAAATAGTGTCTTTAAAAATTAATAAGATCACTGCGGAAGCCGCACCCAATGTGGCAAAACTCATAATGTCTTTTCCCGTTAACTGATACACAATAAAAATGGTGGCAATTCCCCAAAAAAACAGCATTACAACCTGCGTATAACTTTCCAAAGGTTTGTCTCGGTATTTTTCTTTGGTTCGTAAATATTTTTGGGTGGACCTTAAAAAACTTTGGATAATCTTAACAATCAACACAACGCCATAAACATTAACGGCAATGTTGAAAATATTCAGAAAAAATGGATAACCGTCAAAAACAAACGGAATGCTGTATTTTAAAAAATACAAAGGTATAATATGCGCAATATATCTCGGAAATTTACTTTGAACCAAAAAATCATCGAAAGATGTCTTTGTTTTTATTGAAAACAATTTAAATGAAGTCACTATTACTTTTCGTAAAATGATATCGAAAAAAAGCACGGTTAAAGCGAGTATTAAAACAGTTACCGCCAAATTTATGGCACTCGCCCAAAAAGGTATCATCCCTTTTTCAACCAAGTATGTTTTTATAAATTCTGTGTAAACTGAAATGTCAAGCTCTTTAAACATACTTTAAAGTTTTAAATGTTTTTTGTCAATATAAATTGCGCCAAATGGAATTATGGAAGCCAGCATCACAATGCCAAAAGTTTTAAAACTCCATTTCAATTCGTAAAAAACCATGATTGCAAAAACGACAAATATTAAAAAAAGGATTCCATGTGCCATCCCCACCACCTGCACCATTTGCGGCAAATTCCAAATATATTTTAACGGCATTGCCAAAAACAGTAACACCAAAAGCGAAAATCCTTCAATGAGCGTTATAATTCTAAAAGCTTTAATCATATTTATTTCAAATTTTTTGTTGATGCAAAGGTAAATTTTTAAAAGTTGGATAATCCGTTTCTCCATGTTTATTACCTTTTTCCAATTAAAATTTTCGTCTTTTTTTAACAAAATATTAAAATATCAACCCATTGCAGTTTTAACGGAGTTCAAAAAATAATGTAACAAACATTGCGTAAAAAATGCATAATTTTAGCCATAATCATTCTAAATAATTTTAACAAACTTATAATCAA
Organism: Bacteroidetes bacterium HGW-Bacteroidetes-3; assembly: GCA_002842505.1. Taxonomy (GTDB): domain Bacteria; phylum Bacteroidota; class Bacteroidia; order Flavobacteriales; family Flavobacteriaceae; genus Lutibacter. The sequence continues at coordinate 41,104 of PHDE01000006.1, forward strand.
TATCTTATAAATTTTATAGTTCTTCAAAAAGTGACTTATGTCACCTAAACCGGGTTTTGTTCTTTTTAAATTTACACAATTAATAAAAATATTAAAATTTATGAAAACTATTAAATTATTATCGGCGATATTTATTTTCGCAATCGCTTTTACAAGCTGTACTTTTGATGACAAGGAAATTGATCCTGCTGTAGAAGCATTTAACAATGCAGACCAAGCAAATGGAGGAATTTTGTACGACAAATTTTGGGCAGAAGAGTCTGATTTCGACCAAGCAAATCCAGTTAAAGCAACTGTAAACGCCAAAGCTGATTTTTTCCGTTGCAAACAATGTCACGGTTGGGATGGATTAGGCAATAAAGGCGCTTATATTAATAGAGCCCCAAAAACAAGCCGTCCTAACATTTCAGGACTTAATCTTTTTGAAATGGGACAAACAAAAAGTGCGCAAGAATTATTTGATGATTTAAGCAAAACTTCTGGAAGAAGATCAATTGCCACAGATTTATCAACTTATGATCCCGCAACCAACAACACGGAAGGCGACAAAATGCCAAATCTTACTGAACTTTTAACTGACGCCCAAATTTGGGATCTTGTTAAATTTATGAAAGAAGGAATGATGGATGTTCGTGAATTGTATGATGCAACTTACACCGGAACTTATCCAACAGGCTCTATGGCAATTTCAAATGTTGGCAAAAACGGAAACGCCACAAACGGTAAAAATTACTACAATTCAAACTGTGCATCTTGTCACGGAGCAACAGGTACAACGTTAGTTTTAGAAGGTATGACCGCTGGTAAATTTACAAGAACTAAAGCCAATGAAGTACAGCACAAAGTACATTACGGACAACTTGGATCTTCAATGAAAGGTGCTTTTTCAATTACCACTGCACAAATGAAAGATTTATACAAAGCTTTAGCTAACGAAACAGATTTCCCTAATTAAATAAACAAATAATTTAAATTTATATAAGCAGCCAATTAATAATTGGCTGCTTTTTTGTTTTTAATAGATATGCTTGAAACTTTCTAAACGGTTAATTTATTAGAAATCAGCTTTCACATCCCAAGCTTCCAAATTTTCCTTAACCGCTTTAATGAACATTCCTCCCAAAGCGCCATTTACTACGCGATGGTCGTAAGAATGGGAGATAAACATTTTATGGCGAATTCCTATAAAATCGCCATCAGGCGTTTCAATAACTGCAGGGACTTTACGAACAGCGCCCAAAGCTAAAATAGCGACTTGCGGCTGGTTAATAATGGGCGTTCCAAAAACACTGCCAAAACTGCCTACATTGGTTACCGTATAAGTTCCTCCCTGAATATCATCGGGTTTTAGTTGTCCTTTTCTGGCTCTGTCAGCCAAATCATTTACGGCTTTGGTCATTCCCACCAAATTTAGCTGATCAGCATTTTTAATGACAGGCACAATTAAATTTCCGTCGGCCAAAGAAGCCGCCATCCCTAAATTAATCGATTTTCTTTTGATAATTTTATCGCCGTCAACAGAAATATTAACCATTGGGAATTTTTTTATGGTATTGGCAACAGCCATCATAAAAATGGGCGTGTAGGTAATTTTTTCACCTTCACGTGCAAAAAATTGGTCCTTAACGCGATCTCTCCATTTTACAATATTGGTAACATCAACTTCAATAAAGGACTGCACATGCGCGGATGTTTGCACGGAAGCCACCATATGGTGCGCCACCAATTTGCCCATTCGGCTCATTTCAATAATTTCGTCTTCACCGCTCACCGATATTGGCGTCGCTGTTTTAACAATTTCTTTTTGTTCTTGTTTTGGTTGTTGAACTTCCTCAGTAATTTCTTTTTGAACAAGTTTGGTGGCGCTTCTGCCACTTTCAATATAGGCCAAAATATCATTTTTGGTAACCCTGTCATCTTTTCCCGTACCAATAATTGCTTCCAATTCTTCCATAGAAACATTTTCTGTAGCGGCAATGTTCCTTACTAAAGGAGAAAAGAATTTACCCGATTCTGAAACTTTGCCAATGCTTTTTGCTTCAATGGCATTCTCAATTTCCTTTTCAATTGCTGCGGCTTCTCCTATTATTACTTTAGAAGAAGAAACTTCCTGTTTGTCTTCAACATTATCATCTAATGTTTCAATAATTGCAATGGTTTCTCCAACTTTCACCACAGCATCCACCTCATATAACAGTTCAACCAAAGTTCCTTCCACATCGCTCGGCACTTCTGAATCTACTTTATCGGTAGCGATTTCAACAATGGCCTCATCCAATTCCACATGGTCACCCACATTTTTTAACCAGGAAGTTATCGTTGCTTCAGCAACGCTTTCACCCATTTTGGGAAGTTTTATTTCGAATCTTGCCATTGTTTCTTTTTTTGTTCAGCAAATTTACAAAAAAAAGGTGCTATTTTTTAGTTGGCCAATTATTATTTAAAAAATAGCGACTTTTTAATTATTGCCACTTTCATAATGACTACCCTAAAATTCAACCATAAATTATGTAAAATTTAATGTTTAAAACTTTTTAGTGATTACATCCTAAATTATTTTTAAAAATTTAATTATTTTTTTGACAGGCAACAACAATTACATTGAAATGTAACAAAAGTGTCGTTAAAAATAATTTAATAAATAAAAAAAATATATATAATTAAATAAATACCTCATTATCAATACTTAAGTAAGTTCTAAAAGATGACTTAAGTCATTAAATAAATTATTCACCTCAACTACTTTTATACAAATATTTAAAACAAACAAATATCCAAATTACTAAAAATGTAAGATCAATAAATTTTTTAATGATTTTAACATCAATTTTAACAAAAAAACAAATTTTATGAAACAATTTAAATTTAATTTAATCTTAGCCTTTGTGGCAGCGATCTCTCTAGTCAATTGTACTTTTGATGACAATCCTAATTATTCCGCCATCGATTCAAGTGAAAATGAATTATTGGTAAAAAAATTCACTACCGCACCTAATTTTGATGGTGAAATTGATGAAATATGGAGCACTGCCCGACCTCTTTTAAGTACAGCCTCAGTTTCTAAAGCAGGAAATAGAATAATCCCTTTAAATGGATCTAGTAACGGCAATGCAGCATTAGAACCAACTGATTTATTTGACCCTTATACTGGAGAAAACTATAAATACTCACTAAGAGGTGGGCATGACGGTGAATATCTTTATTTACTATTGGAATTTGATGATGATGAAGACAGTATGGACAGAGAATCTTTCTATTTTGATCCAGCTTCTAAAACTTGGAAACAAGAAAATAAATATGCAAATAATAAAAATGATAAATTTTATGAAGACAAATTTGCAATGATGTTCCCAATTAAGGTAAATGGAGCTTACCCTGAAGGATTTTCAACAGGTACTTGTACCGTAACTTGTCATAGTGGCTTAAGCAACCCAGCACCTGGACAAAAAACTACAAGACATTACATGAAAAATGCAGGTGAATTAGCCGATTTATGGCATTGGAAACGTAACAGAAATGTATTATCTCAATCAGTTGATGATGGTTATGTTATGGATGCTGAAGGAAAAGACGGAAAAGCTTCTGCTAATGGAAGAAAATCTGATGCAGGAATAAAAATGTATGATGATTCTCCAGTTTTCACAGATCCTGTTACAGGTAAAAAAGGACCAAAATGGGTTAAAAAAGGAGAAGCCAATTATTATTGGATAACCACCGCCGAACTTGCCTCCGGTGCTGCCCAAACAGTTACAGGTGTTGCTGTTGACGGTACTTTAACATTATCCGACGGTGCTACAATTAATCCTAATTTTCATTTAGCTTCTTACGCCAAAGGAACTGGCAATAAACGTTTCCCAAGTATTACAGTTAATCCGGGAGGAGCAGGAAATGATTTTAGATCTGACACTCAAGTAAGGGCCAAACACAATGGCAAAGGATGGCAAATTGAAATTAAACGCAAATTAAACTCTGGTGACCCTAAAGATGCAGTATTTGTTGTAGGTGAAGAAATAGCCTTTGGATTGTCAATATTTAACAAATCAGCTATCGCTCACGGTACAAGTAATTTTAAAACAATGAAAATTGAATAATTAAATATTTGATGATGGTAGGCTGTCATAAATAGGCCTATCCAAATTAATATTTTAAAAAAGTTAAATCGGAAGATAATTAATTCTCTTCCGATTTTTTTATTTTGACATTTTACATAAAAAAACTATTTATTAGTTGCCCCAATTATTATTTAAAAAATAGTAAATTTTAATTATTGCCACTTTCATAATGACTACCCTAAAATTCAACCATAAATTATGTAAAATTTATTTTTTTTAACTATCTGATAGTCATCCCTTAATTTGGCAGTAAGATTTATGAAATTTTAAGAAAATTTTAAGTTCCAAAAAATAACTATTACATTTACGTGTAACATAAGTAGCGTTAAAATTGCGTTAAATTATTAATAAACAATCTAAATAGAAGTTAATTTACTAATTATCAGTAATTTAAAATTTGCAAAAAGATGACTTAAATCATAATTTTACGCAAACCAAGTAACTAATTTTATACAAGATTTAAAACAAACAAATATCTAATATTATGAAAAATTTGAAATTAATAGGTTTCTTGATGATTTTAGCATCAAGTTTAATGTTTATCCAATGTACCAGCAGCCTTGATGAAGGACCACAAGGTTTAGCAGGCGCTAATGGCCAAAATGGCGTTGATGGCACTGATGGCGTTGATGGCGTTGACGGTACTGCAGAATGTATAGCATGTCACAACGTTCAAAACAAAGAACACGCTCAAGCATCTTATTTATTGTCTGTTCACGCACAGGAAACTTTGCATGCAACCCAAAATGCTGCAAAAACTGAAGATTTTATCTTAACCACTTCTGATTATACCAACAGAACTGGTTGTGTAGAATGCCATACTAGTGGAGGTTACATTGACAAAATGAATGGAGTTACATTAAAAACAGGTGCTGGAGTTGCTGAACATGACCCTGCTTACCCTGCAGGAAAACAAGCAATTACTTGTACTACTTGCCATGACAAACACAGTACTTTTGATTTTGCTAATGACGGATTTGATTTTGCCTTAAGACAAGCTTTAAGACCGGTTGCTTTAACCGCACCAAACGCAAATTACACCATTGATATGGGAAGCAGCAACACTTGCGTTAACTGTCACCAACCAAGAGGAATTCCTCCAACTACTGCAACAGTTAAATTAAGCAGTCGTTTTGGACCACACCACGGACCACAATCAACTTTGTTAGAAGGTATCCAAGGCGCATTGTATGTGGGCTCAACCGCATACCCAGTACCTGGATCTGCAACTCATAGAAGTGGAGCTTCTTGTACCGCTTGCCATATGGGAGAAACTACAAACGGAACTGATGGTGCACACTCTTGGCACCCAACAGAAAATGCTTGTTTAGCTTGTCATAGCTCTGAACCTACGGAAGTTACAGGATATGCTGCTGATATGGCAACATTACAAGGTTTGTTAGTAGCTAAAGGTGCTTTTGATGCTACTGCTGATGCTTTCACTTCAAACACTGTTGATTTAAAAGTGGCGCAAGCTGCTTGGAATTTCGCACTTTTACGTGAAGACAGAAGCCATGGTATCCACAACCCTAATTACGCTAAAGCGTTGCTTAAAAACTCAATTGAGGCTGCACAATAAATTCCTTGATATATAAGAGATAAAAGTTCAGGAGTCACTAAAATTTCTGTAGCTCCTGAACTTTACTAATTTTATATCATAAATAGTTTTAAGCAAAATTGAAAAATTAAGGTTTAAATCATTTTGCGAACAAACAAGTATTTATTTAATTAAAAAACTAAAAATGAAAAAAATACTTCAAATTTTAATCATCGTATGCGGGGGTTTGTTGATGAACTCTTGTTATTATGATGAATTACAAGTAAAGGTAATTCCTGAATTGCCTACTGATCCAG